>JACRDR010000209.1 GCA_016212845.1 Elusimicrobiota bacterium | reverse complement strand
TGCCGGGGCGGGCGCAGGTTCCGGCGATGGCGCGGGAGCGGGCTCCGGAGCGGGCGCAGGCGCAGGTTCCGGCGCGGGCGCCGGCGCGGGGTCTTGTCCGGGCGGAGTGCCGCCGAACGGAGGAGCGTTGTCGCCGCCGTTGCCGGGCGGCGGATTGTCGTGATTCGAATTGCCGCCGCCATTTCCTGGCTCCGGCTCGGGCACGGGATCGGGGAGCGGCGCGGGCTCGGGAGCGGGGGCCGGAGCGGGTTCCGGGTTCGGCGCGGGCACGGGTTCCGGAACGGGCGCGGGAGCCGGCTCGGGTTCGGGAGCGGGAGCCGGCGCGGGGTCGGGAGCGGGCGCGGGGACCGGGTCCGGCACCGGCACGGGATCGGGAAGCGGCGCGGGTTCGGGCGTCGGCTCGGGAAGCGGCGCCGGTTCGGGAGCGGGGGCCGGAGCGGGCTCCGGGTTCGGCGCGGGCACGGGTTCCGGAACGGGCGCGGGCGCCGGCTCGGGCGCCGGAGCGGGAACGGGGTCGGGCGCCGGCGCGGGGACCGGATCCGGGATGGGCGCCGGATCGGGGAGCGGCGCGGGCTCCGGGATCGGAGCCGGTTCGGGCGCGGGCAGTGGAGCGGGTTCAGGCGCGGGAGCGGGAGCCGGTTCGGGGGACGGCGCGGGCGCGGGCGCGGGCTCGGGCTGCGGCGCGGGCGCGGGTTCCGGCTGCGGCTGAGTCTGCGGCGCGGGCTCGGGAACGATCTGCGGTTCGGGCGCGGGAGCGGGCGCCGGAATCGGCTCGGGTGCGGGCTCCGGGGCGGGCTCGGGCGCGGGCGCGGGCGCGGCGACGGGCTCGGGGGCCGGAGCCGGGGGCGGGTCGTTCGGGGCGTCGCGGAGATCGGTCGTAATCAGGTCGCCGGACTTCTCCAGCACGGCGGTCGCGCCGGCGGGCGTGACGAACGTTTCGGTGCGCGCGCGGTTGCCGCCGGAGTCGATCGACGCGGTGCCGAGCTTCTGCTGTTCCGTCTTGCCCGAGGTGACCTGCTGATTCTGAACCTGCTCCTTGATGTAATCGTTGCTGAGCTCGCGCATCATGTCGTTGCGCAGGCCCGAGTCCGTCTGGTCGGGCGTCCACTCGGAGATTCCGGTCGAGCCGGTCTCGTCCGCCTTCATGTTCATGTCGGTGAGCGATTTGCCGTCGCTCGCGCCGGCATTGGCTTCCTTCGTGTCGTTCGACGGGGAGTCGGCCTTGCCCTCTTTCGTGTCTCCTTTCTTGTCGTCGGATTTCTTGTCGTCCTTCTTCTCTTCTTTCTTTTCGTCCTTTTTCTCTTCATTCTTCTCGATGAGGTTGGTGACTTCGCCGACGGTGTCCTTGACCTCGACGCGCTGGTTGGGATTGAGAGTGACCTCGTGGCCTTCGCGGTCGGCGACCGCGACCTTGCCTTCGAGCAGGTCGACGACGGTGAGGCCCGCGGCGTCGACGGAGACCTTGAAGTAGGTGCCGCGGACGGCGCAGTTCGCGTTCGGAGTGCGGATGCGGAACTCGCGCGAGGGGCGCTTGGTGACCCACGCGCTCACCTGTCCGACTTTCAGGTCGATCTCGGTGTTCTTGTCGTCGCTGATCGCGAGCGCGAAGTCGCCGTTGGCCTCGAGCCGGACCTTCGACCCGTCCTCGAGGACGATGTCGGCCCAGGACTTCGAGCCCGTCTTGACCTTATCGCCGGCCTTGAGCGGCTGAGGGGCCTTCTTGACGGGCGTCCACGTCGACGAGCCGGCGGAAAGCGTGCGGACGAGATTGGAGAAATCGCGGATGATGGTGGGCCCGGCGAAAGCGGGAGCCGCCGCCCATAAGAGCAGCAGCGCCGCGAACCGGGAGCCGCGGGAAACACCTGGCATCTTGACGGATGTCACTGTCTGGGCTAATCCTCGTCCTACCGCGTTTAGATTAGCAAAACGCAGGCAAATCGGTTGGGTCCACCGGTGCCCAAAGCGGCCGGTAGAGGACCTATTTGAGGAGAGACGAAAGACCTAGGAGCGTGAAACCGACTTTCTCGCGAGCCGCGGCCGCGCTCGCCCTCGCTCTGGCGATTTCGCCGGGGGTGCGGGCGTCCGAGCCGGAGGCCATCGAACGCATCGACATGATGACGGACGCTCGCGCCCGTCCGGTGCCCGTCGTCAGCGCCTGGCTTCTCGGAGGCCAGGACGTGGCCGCGAAGAACGGGCGCGACAGCGGCATCGGCAGCGCGCGGGCGGCCGTTTCGTTTCCGGTCAGCTCGTATTGGAAAGTCACGCCCATCTATCAGGGCTACTTCCAGGCGACGCGGCAGGTGCTCGACGCGGGCGGCGGCGGCGTCACCTTGTTTCAGTCCCGCATGGACCACCGCTTAGGCGCGAAGGTCTTCTACGAGCCGAGCGAGACCTGGCGGCTCAAGTTCAACGCCGGCTCGCGCTTCCAGCTCTTGAAGGAAACCAACGACGAGAAGTGGGGGAAGGGTCTCTTCGACTTTCGAAAGCTCTCGGGAGGCGTCGAGTGGGAGTACTTCTACTCGAAGCCTCATTCCTTCCGTTTCGGCTACGACTACTTCAACGTCGCGTTCCCGAACTACTACACGCTCGAGTCTCGCGGCGCGCTGCGAGTAAACGGCCAGCCGGTGGCCCGCGAGCTCGTCGGCGGCCGCGTGCTCGACTCCGACAGCCACTCCCTCATTACGGGCATCAACGGCTCCGTCTTTCGTCCCGATTGGGTGTGGGATCTCTCCTACATCGGCGCGCTGCAGCGCTATCCCGATCAGCCGGTCTCGAACGCCGCCGGGCAGTTCGACGCGGGAAAACGGCGCGACGTGCTGCACGAGCTCACGGCCTCGCTGCGCGGCTGGTTTAAGCCCGAGTGGCCGGAGAAGCTGTTCGTCTCGGTGAGGACGACGCTGTCGGACTCGAAATCGAACCAAAACAACTACAACGCGGCCGATGCCCGGTTCTTTCCTCGCTACTACGACGTGCGGACGCTCGACGTGCTGCCCTCGGCGGGCTTCTACTTCTCGAACCCGCTCGAGCCCACGCGGGCGATCCAGCTCTCGGGCTCCTACGAGATGATCTTCGCGAAATACCCCGGCCGGCTCGTGCAGGACCTGGCCGGCAACTACGGCAAGCCGGGGCTGACCACGACGACGTACGCCGCCGTGGTGACGCTGATTTGGCCGATGCGACGGCGCCTGAGCGTGATGGCTTCTTATCGCGACACGACGCTGCGCTCGAACATGAAATACGAAGCGCTCTACCGCTACAACTTCCAGAGCCGCTCGTATCTCGTGGGGTTCGGGTATGAGTTGTGACGCGCTGCTCGCGCTCCTCCTCGCCGCGAACGCCGCCGCCGTCGAGGAACCGAAGATCCTCTCGTGGCACACCGGGTCCGTCCTCTCCGTGGCGGTCTCGCCCGACGGGCGCCTGATCGCTTCCGGCGGAGGCGACGACACGATCAACCTCTGGTCCTCCACCGGGACCCTGCTGTCCTCGTGGGCCGGCCACTCGGGGCCCGTCGGCGCGCTCGCGTTCTCGCCCGACGGCCGGCGGCTGGTCTCCGGCAGCGACGATCACGCGGTGAAGCTGTGGGACGTGAAGTCGGGCAAGATGCTCGCGACGTGGACCGCGCCCAAGGACGAGGTCTGGGCCGCGGCCTTCTCGCCGAAGGGCGACAAGGTCGTCGTCGCGGGCAAGGAGCCGCTCATCCGCGCCTGGGATCTGAAGGCCGGCCAGGCGAACGCGTGGAAAGGCCACGTGGGCGCGGTCGGCGCGGTCGCGTTCTCGCCGGACGGGACGCGCGTCGTGTCCGCCGGCTTCGACGGCACCCTTCGTTTGTGGGAGCCGGCGGGCCGGCTGCTCGCGACGTGGAAGGGGCACACCGGCTACGTGCTCGACGCCGCGTTTTCGCCCGACGGCAAGCGCGTGATTTCGGCCAGCAAGGACAAGACGATCCGTGTCTGGGACGTCGCGACCGGAAAAACGACCGCGGTCTGGCGCGGCCACGACGCGATCGTGAAGACGGTCGCGTTCTCGCCGGACGGCAAGAAGGCGATTTCGGCGGGCTGGGACAAGGTCGTGCGGGTCTGGAACGCGGAGACGGGCGACAACCTCGAGACCTGGGAGGGGCACCTCGAGGCGATCTTCGCGCTCTCGTATTTCCCCGACGGGCGGCGCGCGGTCTCGGGCGGCCGCGACAAGACGCTGCGGATCTGGCGGGCCGCGCCCGGGCCGTATCTCACGCCTCCCGCTGAGCCCGCGCCCAAGCCTCGGCGTCTCGCCCGGCGGCACCGGCCCATCGTGCACGCTCCCGAGACCGCGCCGGGCCCGCCTACCTGGGTGGAGGAAGAGGTCTCCGACGACGAGGACGAAGAGGAGGACTTCGAGCCGGAGCCGGGCGCGGATCCCGGGCCGCCGCTGGCGCTGACCGCCCTGGTGCTGATCCTGCTCGCCAACTGGGCGGCCTGGCGGCGATCGAGGGTCTGACCCCAAGTTCAGGTTTACGATAACTTAAGCCTGGGGTCAGACCCCAGGCTTAAGTTATCGCAAACCTGAACTTGGGGTCAGACCTTGGGCCTTTATCAAGGCCTTGACAAGTCAAGTTTCCGGAGCCATGCTCCCCCTAGCGCCCCGAGCTTGGTCGCACGCCGAGCGTCGGAGCAGGGGGCCTTCTGGGCGTAGTCCGTCTCGCCGTTCTCGCCGCGATCGCGCTGAGCGCTCCGTCCTGGGGCTGCGACGGCGCCTCCCCCGTCACCCGCGAGGAGCTCTTCCTTAGAAAGGCCGCGCCTTGCGCCGACCTCCGCGGCATGGATCTCAAAGGCGCCGAACTCAGCGATTTCGACCTCCGCGGCGCGGATCTCACCGGCGCCGATCTCCGCGGCGCGGTGCTCGACGGCGCGAATCTGGCCGGCGCCGTGCTCCGCAAGGCGAATTTGGGCCCGGCCAAGAACCCGATCGCCCCGACCTCGCTTCGCGGCGCCGTTCTCTCGGGCGCGGACTTCGACGGCGCGACGCTCCATTCCGCGGACCTCTTCCACGCGGACCTGCGCGGGGCGAAGCTGCCCCGGAGCTGGAGCAAGGTGCAGTCGGCGGATCTCAGCGGCGCCGATCTGCGCGGTACGGATCTCTCCTCCGTCTACCTGCCTTTCGTGAACGTGAGCGGCGCGCTCTACGACGCCGCGACCCGCTTCGCCTCCAACGTGAGCCTCCAGGAAGGCGCGGGCTGGCTCGGCCGCCGCAAGATGACGCCCGAGTCTCGCGGCATGATCAACGCCGAAGCCGCGCCCGCCGTCCTCGCCGCACGCTAGCCCGCCGTCACGGCTTCCCTAAATCCGCCCGCTATCCTAAGCGCGGGAGGCGGCTATGACCATGTCCCGATGGTTGTTGGCGGCGGCGTTGACGCTCGCGGGAAACTTCGCGCTCGCGAGCGGAGCGGAGGAGCGCGCTCAGTGGCGCGTGGACCGCAAGCAGGCTCAGGAGAGCCTGCGGAAAGAGCTTTCCGATCTTCGGGAGAAGATCGAGGACGTCGCCCACAGCGGCAAGGTGGGCGCGGAGGATGTCGGCGCGAAGCTCAGCCGCCGCGCCGACCGGCTCGAGGAACGCATCGAGGAGATGGGCGAGCGCGGCTCCGACCGCTGGGAGCGGGCGCGGAAGCGGATCCGCCGGGAGTACGACGACTTGTCCGAGTCCGTAAAGGACTGGGAACGCCGGCGGAACGAGAAACGCTAGTTAGGCGTCCGTCTTCGGGTTGACGTTGAGCCGGAGAACGCGCTTGTTGCCGCGCGGCACCTGCAGGCTCCACGCGCCGCCGACGAACACGGGAATCATGCGCACGTTGCCTTTCTGCATGCGCTTGCCCCAGGCCTTGAGAAGGGACGCCGACGGCGAGATAGGGTCGATCCTGTCCATAGCACTACTCCACGCTGCGATTCGGAGGGGGCTGGCTCGAATGAGAACGAGAAACGCTCCTTCCGTTTCCCGTGGTCTCATCCCGTTAAGGCGGGATCGTGGATGCTCCGGGGCCTATTCCCCGGACTACACAGGCGACTCGCACATCATAAGCGCAAACCGTTCGGCGGCCAAGGGTCTGAAAGCACACGCGGAGTTGGGTCCATGGACCCCAGATGTGGAGGCGGGTCAGCGGAGGCCGTCGACGTAGATCTCGACGCGCGCGGCGAGCGGCGCGCGCGCGGCGATCGGCTGCGCGGCCGCGGCTTCCGAGAACGGAAAATGTCCCCAGCGCTTCGCGTAGTCGCGCGCCCATTCGCCTTGGATCGCTTCGTTCGACGGCACGAAGCCGCTCGGTCCGGTCTGCGCGCGCGACGCCATCACGTCGACGGCGCCGTCGGCGCCCCGCTTCTCGTATTGATAGCCCGCGACGCTGTTGTGGAAGTGGCACGCCTGGCACGACTTGAGATTCGTGCGGAAGAACTTGATGTCGTGCTCCGCGCCCGCCCGTCCGAAGGAGATCTCGACCGGCGGCGTGCCCTCGTAGAGTGCGCGCGCCAGGCGCTCGCCCGCCGCGGGGCGTCCCGGCTTCTCGTAGGAGTACGTCGCGAACGCCCACTCGCCGCCGGCGAGTCGGGTGATCATTCGCAATTCGTAGACCGGCGCGCCTTCGCCCCGGATGCGGATCGAATCGATGAACGTCATGCCCTCCGGGTACTCCCAGTGCTCCCGGCCGAGCACGTCGCGGCTCACGCGGATGCGCCGCCCCGGAGGGACGTACGCCCAGCCGGACTCTTCGAACGCCGTTCGCCGGAGAGCGCGGAACGCGTCGGAGTCCGCCGCGAGCTTCTTGCCGCCGAAGTGGAAGCCGCTGCCGATCGGCGTGTTCGTGAAGCTGCGCCCATTGCGCGAGAAGCGAGTCTTCTGGTCGGCGAGTTCCGTGAACTCGACGAAGCCGACCTGCTCGAGGAAATCGGGGCGGATGGATTCGGGCAGCGTCGTGTAGGGCGGCCCCGCTTCGACGGCTCTCTCGGAGGACGCGATCGCGCCGGCTCTCGTGACCGCCGCGATCGGCGCGACGACCGTCTTGAGCGCCGCCGAGCCGACCGGCGACCGCGCGCGGAGCGTCGAAAGCGCCGGTGAAAGCCGAAGATCGACGGGGTTCGAGGGGGCGGCGGCGATGGGGGCCACGGGGGCGGCGATCTCGGGGATCGCGATCGTCGTTTTCACGGATTGAGACGCCGCGGGCAGCGGCAAGGCCGCCGCCGTGAGCAACGCGATCCACCCGGTGCTTCTCCTGCGCTCCATCCCCGGAAGGATGCGCGGGATCGACGGCCCGGGGTTGGGTCCTGGGGGCCTAAAAGGTGGGGTTTAGGGCCTAAGAGCGGCTGGGCCTTTAGGCCTCGGGTGTGCTAAAATCCCTTCTCGCATGCTCCTCCACCTGGTCTTTCCGCTCGTCTTGGCGCACGCCTCGGTTTCCGTCCGCGACGCGCATTTCCGCGCCGGCTGGGCCGACCTCGGCGACGCGCCGGTCGCGGACGTCCCGCCGGCGCCGGAAGGTCCGGCCGCGCCCCTGCCTCCGCCGGAGGACGACGGGGGCGTCGGCGACGAGCACAACCCGGTGGCGCACATGGCGATCACGCGCCGCGCCTACGCGCTCTACGCATCGCGCTACGAGGGCGGCGAGCTGGCCTATTTCATCGGCGACTACGCGAACGACAAGCCGCCGGCCGGCCGGAACACCGTGGTCGCGGGTTCTTATGAGGAAGACAAGCCGTTCGAGAACCCGTGGCACGAGGCGGTCCCGCAGATGCGCCACTTCTGGGATTACCGCAAGGGCGATAGCGCCGGCCTGATGGGGCACGACAGTTCCGTCGACCGTTCCCAGAAGTACTGGACCGGCGGCTTCGGGCTCGACGGCGCGTACGACCGGGGCTGGGGCAAGAAGGGCGTCAAAGGCATGGGCGTGCTCGGGCTTTACCGCAAAGGCGACAAGGGGACGGCGTACTGGTATCTCGGTCACGTCGCGCATCTGCTCCAGGACCTGACCGTGCCGGCGCACGCGCTGCTTTGGCCGCATCCGCTCCATCTCGACAAGTACGAGGGCTTCGCGCGCAAGAATCATCAGCGCTGGGAGCGCACGCCGCCCGGCCCCTTCGAGACGTTCGGCTCGCTCTACGAGACCTTCCGCAAGACCGCGGAGATCACCGCGGGCTTCGACGCCGGCACCGCGCCCGGCGCGCTGCACGGCAAGGACGGCACCTCCGACCGCGGCCGCCGCCGCGCGGCGAAGTTCCCCGAAGAGCTCCTGATCGAAGAGGGCGACGTGCTGATGCCCTTGGCGGTGCGCCGCGTGGCCGCGCTCTTCGTGCTCTTCTTCAAGCAGATCGATCAAAATCCGCCCAAGGCGGACCTGCGGCTGGAGCGCTCGGGCGCGACGGTGACGCTTAGGGTCTCCGCGTCGGACGGGCAGAGCGGAGTCGACCGGGAAGGCTTCGTCTACGAGTGGTCGCGCAAGGACGGCGCGACGTGGTCGCCGTGGCGCGTGCTCGCGTCCGCCGAGTTCCGCGCCGGGTCGCCCGGCCTCTATCGCTTCCGCGCGAGCGCGCGCGACGCGGCGGGCAACGTAGGCGTTTCCGGCGTCCGCGAGGTCCGCGTCACCGTCCCCCTGCTCGCGGAATCAATTTGGGGCCTGTCCCCAAAGAAGTACGGCGTCGATCCCGTCACCAATAAGGTCGTCAACAAGACCAAGTTCGACGCGAAGTACGGCCAAGGCGCGGCCGATAAGTGGAACACCGAGCACGGCGACCTGGACTAGGACCAGACGGGCCGGCGCGAGGCGGGCGAAAGCAGGAACAGCTTCCGGTGCGCCTCCGGCATCTTCTTGAGGCGCCGCTTCTCGACGACCACGCTCGGGTAGACGTCGGTGAGGTTCGGGTCGCGGTACCACGAGCGCGTGAACACGAACATCAGGATGGGCCGCGGCTCGCGCGTGTAGTTCGGCATGCCGCAGTGGAAAGTCCGGAAGTCGAAGAAGAAGCAGCGCCCGACCGGCCCCACCATGTGCTCCTCGGGGAAACCGCGGCGGATCGCCGCGTCGCTCGGGGGCGTCGGCCGCAGTGCGGTCTTGTGGGAGCCCGGCCAGAGCGCGGTGGCGCCGTTCTCCTCGCTCAGGTCCACGAGCGGCACGCACAGCGTGACCGCGTAGGGCGGGAGATCCGTCAAGTCGCCGCGCCAACGCCGCTTCCCCTTGCCGATCGCCGTGTCGAAGCGGATCGGGGAGTCGATGTGCAGATGCTGGCGGTAGGCCCCCGGCAGCGAGATGACCGTCTCGAGGCTGCCGATGCAGAAGTCCGGCCCGAGGAGCGCGGCCATCGCCTTGAGCACCTTGGAGTTCGCGTAGAAGCGCTTGTCGAGGAACGGTCCTTCGAACGGGATCACCGCTGCGTAGCGTCCGGCGATGTCGCGCACGAGGCCGCGCCGCCGCAGCTCGCCGCTCTCGTGCCGCTTCAAGACGGAGTCGCGGAGCTTTTTGAGGAGAGGCTTCGGAAACAGGCCGTCGACGACGGCCAGCCCGTCGCGCCGCATCGCGGCCCGGATCTTCGCCGCGGCGCCGGGGGCGGCGGCGGAAACGGCGCGGAGGCTCACCGTTCGACCGTCGACTTGAGCTCGGCCAAGCCTTTCTCGAACTCGCCGCCGATCATCTTGTCCATGTCCATGAACACACAGAAGATTTTCGTCATGAACGGGGAAGAGCCGCGGATCGACCACTTCACCTCGGTTCCGCCGGCGGCGGGCGCGACGTTGTACTCGGCGACGTTCTCGCCCTTCATCGGACGGAAGAACTTGAGGTCCATCACGACCTTCCTCAGCGGCACGACTTCCTTGATCTCGAGCCGGCCGGCGCCGATCTCCTTGTTGCCGTCCCACTCGTACACCGCGCCCACTCCCTTGTCGGAGCCGGAAAAGACTTTCTTTAGGTTCGGGTCCTTCTTCTCCCAGGGCGACCACTCGGCGGTCTTTTTCGGATCCTCGAGCCAGGGGAAGATCTTGTCGGGCGTCTCGTTGATGACGACGTTGCGCTCGACCCGGAATTCGTCCGGCTTGCTGGAAGCGACCGCCAGCACGATCAGCACGGCGAACAGCAGGACTCCCAGAACGATTACCAAAACGGTCATAGCAGGCTCTCCAGGCGCTCCAGCGCCTCCGGCATCTTTTCGCGTCCGAACCCGATGCGGATAT
>JACRDR010000205.1 GCA_016212845.1 Elusimicrobiota bacterium | reverse complement strand
GAGATGCTAAGCGGCTCGGCCGCGTTCGGCGCCTGCGCGTGGGCCGCGGCCGCGTTCGGCGCCGCTTGGGCGCTGCGCGAGCGGCCGAAGGCGGGCCGGCTGGCGCTGCTTTGGCTCGCGAGCTACGCCCTCCTTTATACCAACTGGCAGCCGACGACGGTCGTCTACCGCTATACGGACGTGCCGGCGCTGTGGCTCTTGCTCGCGTGCGCGGTCGAGGCGGCCCGCCCGACGGCGAGGCTCGGCGGCGCGGCGCTCGGCTGCCTCGCGGTGTTCCTCGCGGCGTGGAACGCGGGGGCCTCCATCCTGCCCGGCTCGCGGCCCGAGCTGAACGCCGACCTGCAGCGCGCCCTCTGGCTCCAGCGCGAGACGCCCGAGGACGCCTGGATCGCCGTCCATGCCACCGAGCAGGTGTACGTGCCGTATTTCTCCGAACGCCGGCCGCTCAACATCCGCTACTTCGCCGAGCCCGAGGCGCTGAAGGCCCGCGTGCGCGCCGCGCGCGCCGCCGGCGAGCCGGTCTACGCCGTGCCAGAGGTCCTGCCGGACTGGGCGTCGGGCGCGCTCGAGCAGCTCGGCTGGAAGCAGGTTTCCCAGCGCCGAGACGAACGATTATTTTTGATAAAGTAAAAGCGTGACGTTCGCGTTTCTTTTTCCGCTGCTCGCCGCCTCCGCGTTCGCCTTCGATCTGACGCCTCCGGCCCTCCCGCCCGACGGCGAGGTCTTCGAGGCGATGCAGGCGGAGATGAACCGCTCCCTCAAGAAGCTCAAGGTCGACGACTTCGGTCCGCCGTATTTCCTCGCCTACCGGATGGTCGAAGACGACGTCGTGCGGCTGGTCTCGTCCTACGGCGCCACGCTCCGCGCCGAGCGCGAGGAAGAGCGCACGCTCTACGTCGAGGCCCGCATGGGCGGCGAGACGCTCGACAACACCGATCTCACCTACCACGGCAAGAGCGGGTCGGCGGCCGCCGAGCCCAAGGTCCTGCGCCACAACCTCTGGAACCTGACCGACGAGGCGTACAAGGCGGCGGTCGCGGGATTCCTCGAAAAAAAGGCGAAGAAGGCTACTGAGCTCGACCGCGACAAGCTCGACGACCTCTCCCGCGAGCCGGCGTATACCGCCGCCCGCCCGAACCCGGCGCTCGAGGCCGACGCCAAGGCGATCAAGCTGAGCCTGCAGGCCGCGAGCGGGCAGTTCAAGAAGTACCCGTGGATCCAGGGCTCGTACGCCTACCTCGAGCTGGAGCAGAGCCGCCGCTGGCTGCTGACCAGCGAAGGCACGCGGATCGCGTCGCCCTACGAGCACGCCTCGGTCGTCCTCATCCTCAACGCCTGGGCGCGCGCGGAAGACGGGATGCGCGTCGACAACCGGCGCTCCTGGGCGGTCAACACTCCGAAGGACCTTCCCCCGATGGACGTCCTTATAAGGGAGGGGGACGCGCTGGCTCAGGAGCTCAAGGCCGCGCAGGCCGCCCCGGTGCAGCCGCCCTTTTCCGCCCCCGCGATCCTCGATCCCGAGGTGGCCGGCGTCTTCTTCCACGAGGCGCTCGGCCACAAGCTCGAGGGACAGCGTCAGCGCGATCCCAACGAGAGCCAGGTCTTCAAGGACCAAGTCGGGCAGAAGGTCATCCCCGAGTTCCTGAGCCTCGTCGACGACCCGACGATGAAGGAGTTCGAGGGCCAGCAGCTCCACGGCCACTACGAGTACGACGACGAGGGCGTGCCCGCGCAGAAGGTGACGCTCATCGACCGCGGCGTGCTGAAGGGCTTCCTCATGTCGCGCTGGCCCGTAAAGGGATTCCCGCGCTCGAACGGACACGGCCGCGCCGACGCGTTCCATCACCCGAGCGGCCGGATGGCGAACCTCATGGTCATCGCCCATCAGCCCGTGCCGAGAGACGAGCTGAAGAAAAGGCTCATGGCGCTCGCCAAGGCGCAGGGAAAGCCGTACGGGTTCTTGCTCGTCGGCTCCTCCGGCGGCGAGAACCCGAACAACCGGCGCGCGGCTCAGACGCTCGAGGTGCGGCCGCGCCTGGTGTATAAGATCGACGCCGAGACGGGCGAGGAGACCGCGGTGCGCGGCGTGAAGATGGTCGGCACGCCGCTGGTCGTCTTGAACCGGATCGCGGCGGCCGGAGACGACGCGAAGCTCGCCAACCCCTTCAACTGCGGCGCCGAGTCGGGCCAGGTCCCGGTCGACCAGATCTCGCCCTCCTTGCTCGTTTCGACGATCGAGCTGCAGCGCGTTCCCGAGGAGCGCGCGCGGCCGCCGCTCTTGCCCTCGCCCTTCCATGATCGCGATTAAGCTCTTGCTGCCCGCGCTGGCCCTCGCCGCCGGCGTCTCGCCCGAGACGCTCGGGCGGGCCGTGACGGCCGAGATCGCGCGCTCGACGACCGCGCTCAAGCAGGAAGGCTATCCCGCCCCCTACTACCTTTCCGTGCGCGTCACGGACAACCACCATCACGAGGCGCGGTGCACGCTGGGCGGCGTGCGCTACGACGACTCGCACCAAAACCTGATCGCCACGCCCGACGTGCGGGTCGGCTCGAACGTTCTCGACAACCATCCGGTCGCGCCGACCGAACGCTACGTGGGCCGCGAGCTCCCCGACCTCGACGATACGCGCAAGGTCCGGCACGCGCTGTGGCTCAAGCTGGACGAGGAGTACAAGCAGGCCGCCGCCGATTTCCTCCGCAAGCAGGCGCTGCGCGTGCGGCGCGGCAAGACGGATTACGACACCGACGACATGACGAAGGAGACGGCGCTCGACCGCGCGGCGGAGCCGCAAGAAGAGGACTTCTCGCTGGCCCACGACGACGCGATCGCCCGCTGCCGCGCGCTGAGCGGCGGCCTCGCGGACTATCCGCAGCTGCTCGGCTCCTACGCCGAGGTGCAGCGCGACCTCGAGCGGAACTGGGTTTACGACTCGAACGGCGCGCGCGTGCGCACCACGGGGCGCTGGGTCCGCGTCGAGGCCGGCGCGCAGGCGATGACCGACGACGGCATGCGCGTGCAGGCCTTCAAGGCGTTCATGGCGCCGACGGTCGCGGGCCTGCCCGACGAAGGGGCGCTCGAGGCGGCCGCGCGCGAGATGACCTCCGACCTCGCCGCGCTGCGCGCCGCGCCTTCGACCTCGCCGTTCAACGCCCCGGCCCTGCTCGACCCCTCGGTCGGCGCGGCGGTCGTGACGGCGCTCGCCGGCCGGCTCGCCGGCGAGGAGCAGCGCAACCCCGACGGCGCCCAGACCTTTCGCGACAAGCTCGGCAAGCCGGTGCTTCCCGACTTCGTGAACCTCGACGACGATCCGGAGCTCACCGAGTTCCGCGGCCAGCCGCTCATCGGGCACATCGATGTCGACGAGCAGGGCGTCGAAGCGAAAAAGATCGCGCTCGTCGAGAAGGGCGTGCTCAAGAACTATCTCCTGTCGCGCTATCCCGTGATCGGCTTCTCGGCTTCCAACGGCCACGGCCGCGCCGCGGCGGGCCAGGTGCCGATGGGCCGGCCGACGAACCTCTTCCTGCGCGCCGACAACGCCGTGGCGCCGGCCAAGCTGCTGGAGCTCCTGAGGCAGGAGGCGGTCAAGCGCGGAAAGCCGTACGGGATATACATCAAGAAGACGCGGGCCTGGTCCCAGCAGGACAAGACCGGGCAGCAGCAGGCGTTCCGCCTCGCGCCGACGCTCGTCTACTTCGTGGACGCGAAGACCGGCGCTCAAACGCTCGTGCGCGACCTCGACATGGTCGGCACTCCGCTGGACGTGCTCGGCCGCCTCCTCGCCGTCGGCGACGACCCGGCGGTCACGAACGCTCTTGTGGACCAGCCGTCCGGCTCCCTTCCGGTTTCGACGATCTGCCCCACGCTGCTCCTGGGCGAAGTCGAGCTGCAGCGCGCGGAGACGAAGCCCGAGCGCCCGCTCGTCCTGCCGCCTCCCCGCGAAAACGACTAGAATACGCGCCCTGTGCAGGCACCCGACGAAGCCGAGCTGATTCGCGAGGCGAGAGGAGGCGGGCGTTCCGCCTTCGCGGAGCTCGTCCGCCGCCACCATCCCGCGGTGGTCGGCCTGTGCCGGAGCATGCTCGGCGACGCCGAGGACGCGGACGACGCCGCGCAGGAGGCGTTCCTCAAGGCGTGGCGCTCCCTGTCCGGCTTCTCGGGGGGGGCGAACTTCGGCACCTGGCTCTACCGAATCGCCTCGAACCAGTGCCTCGACATGCTGCGCGCCCGCGGCCGCCGCCCGACCCAGTCTCTCGACGCGCTGGTCGAGGCCGAGGCTCCCGCGCTCGAGAAGGTCCTCGGGGCGGGCGCCCCCGCCTCGGACCCCGTCGAGGCGGCCGACCTGGCGAAGCGGCTGCTCGCGACCCTCCCCGAGGAGCAGCGTCTGGCCCTCGTCCTGCGCGAGACCCAAGGGTTCTCCTACGAGGAGATCGCCGAGACCATGGGCTGCTCCCTCGACAGCGTGAAGGCCCGGCTCAAGCGGGCCCGGGAGACTTTGGCGAAATCCCTGCGACACTTTTCAGGCCCCCCCAACGTCTAAATGAGCGAGGACACGATGAAGCACGACGAAATCCGGGAACGTCTTCACGAATACGCCGACGGCGAGCTGGACGCCGCCGCGGCGGCCGCCGTCGCCGAGCACCTGGCCGAGTGCTCCGAGTGCCGCGCGGTCCTCGACGCCTGGAAGCGCCTCTCGCAGAACCTGTTCCAGGCGCTTCCCGCGCCCGAGGAGGCCTTCGTGGGCCGCGTGATGGCCCGCATCGCCGAGGAGGAACTCGAGCTCGATCGCGCGCCGTCGTCCGGCGGCTGGTGGCTCGTGCCGGCCTTCGCGGCCGCCGCCGTCGTGAGCCTCATGTGGTGGCCCGGCCAGACGTCCGCCGCCGAGGACCCGCTTTCCGACGAGACCGCGTGGGAGCTGAGCGCGCAGCCCACGCAGGCCGAGGACGTGCTCGACGTCGCGGCGGGAGAGCGCCCGTGAGAACCGATCCCAAACCCCTCGCCGCCGTTCTCGCCGTCGGCATCGTTCTCGGCGCCGGTCTCATGCGCGTCGTCGATCGCCGCCCGTTCGGCCGCGGTCGAATGGTCCAGCATCTCGCCCGCCGGCTCCACCTGAGCGAGGGCCAGCGCAAGGACGTCGAGAAGATCGTCGAGGACAAGCGCCGTAAGCTCGACGCGCTGCGCGACGAACTGCACCCCCGGTTCGAGGACATCCGCGAGTCCGCCCGAGTGGAGATCCGCAAGCTCCTCGACCCGGTCCAGCAGGCCGAGTTCGACCGGATGGACGCGGAGTTCAAGGCGCGGCACAAGCAGCACCGCCATCCCGACGGTCCGCCTCCTCCGCCATGATCCTCCGCGCCGTCCTCCTGGCCCTCCTCGCCTGGAGCGGCTCTCCCGCCGCCGCCGAGGTGCTGACCTGGGAAGACTGCGTGTCTTTGGCCCTCCGCCAGAATCCCGATCTCTCCGCCGCCCGGTTTTCCCGCGAGGCCAGCCGGGCCGATTATCTAGGCAGCTACAACGGCCTCTTCCCATCCTTGTCGTTGAGCAACTCCTACAGCACCTCCGACGCCGCCACTCGGTCGACCCTGCACTATTCGGCGGGGGCGACCGCGAGCGTGAAGCTTTTCGACGCCGGCCGCTACGCGTCGATCCGCTCGGCCTCGGCGGGCTACGCCCGCGCCTCGGCCTCGCTTCGCCAGGAGGCCAGCGATCTCCGGCTCAGCCTGCGGCGCGCGTTCCTCCAGCTCCTCTTCGCCCAGGAGAACGTCGAGACCTCGCGCCGCATCAACGAGATGCGCCGGCGCGGAGCCGAGCTCGTCACGCTCCGCTATAACTCGGGACGCGAGTCGAAGGGCAACATGCTCCGCGCCCAGGCTCAGCTTCTGCAGGCCGACGCCGACTTGGCGCAAGCCCGTAGAGAGCTGCGCACCTCGCAGCGCTCGCTCGACGTGCGGCTCGGCTACGACGACTTCAAGGCGTTCGTCGCGACCGGAACGCTGTCGACGACCGCGCCGCCCGATTTCCCGGAGAACGCCGAGCCGCTGATCTCGCGCCGTCCGGACGTGCAGGCGAGCCTCGCCTCCATCCGGACCGCCGAGGCCGGGGTCTCGTCGGCCAAGAGCACGCTTTGGCCCAGCCTCTCCGCGAGCTACTCGCGAAACGTGAGCGGCCGCACCGAGTTTCCCAACTCCAGCCGCGGCTGGACCGCCGGGGGGACGCTGAGCCTCCCGCTCTTCGGGGGCGGCCCGACGGAAGCCTACTTCAACGTAGAGGGCGCGAACGCCGGCCTCGAGCGCGCCCGCCATGAGCTCCGCTCGACCCGCGTCGCCGCGGCGCTCGACGTCGAGACGACCTGGTCCGATTTCTCCCGCACGTCGTCGCAGTCCGGCGTGCAGGCCGCCTTGCTCGACGCGGCCCGCCAGCGCAACGAAGAGGCGGACGTCCGCTACGCGAGCGGCCTCCTCAGCTACGACAACTGGGAGATCATCAGCACCGACCGCATCAACCAGGAGCGCCAGGCGCTGCAGGCGCGCGTGAACGCCGCCGTCAGCGAGGCCTCCTGGGAGCACGCCTTGGGCCGGGAATTGGGGGAGTGATGGGAAAGGCCGGACTCGCCGTCGGACTCGCCGCCGCCGTGGGTCTGAGTTTCGGCTCGTGGAAGTGGTGGCAGGGCAAAAGCGCGGGCCGCGAGCGCGGCTTGCGCTGGACTGAGGTGTCGAAGGGCACGATCGAGGACGCGGTCGAGGCCAACGGCTCCGTCGTCCCGCTTCAGCGCGTCTCCATCCAGGCGCCGATTTCCGGCCGCATCGAGCAGCTTCTCGTCGACGAAGGCACGAAGGTGAAGGCCGGCCAGATCATCGCGTGGATGAGCTCCTCGGACCGCGCCGCGATCTTGGACGCCGCGCGCGCCCAGGGCCCCGTCGAACTCAAGCGCTGGGAGGACGCGTATAAGCCGACCCCGATCGTGGCGCCGCTTTCGGGCATCGTCATTCTGCGCAACGTCGTCACCGGCGAGACGGTCTCGCCTTCGAGCGTCATTTACGCGATGGCCGACGAGCTCATCGTGCTCGCGCAGGTCGACGAGTCCGACATCGGCCGCGTAAAGACCGGCCAGTCCGCCCGCATCGTGCTCGACGCGTATCCGTCCGAAAAGGTCCAAGGCAAAGTCTTCGACATCCTCTACGAGGGCAAGAACGTCTCGAACGTCATCACCTACGGGGTGAAAGTGAAGCCGCTGCAAGTGCCCGCCTTCTTCCGCTCGCAGATGACCGCCAACGTGAGCTTCATCGTCGGGCGCAAGGAGGACGCCCTGCTTCTGCCCGCCAGCGCCGTGTCGGACGCGCCCGGCGGCGGCCGCCAGGTCATGGTGCCCGGCGCCGAAGGCAAACCGGAGCCGAAGGCGGTGAAGACCGGCCTCGAGCTCGGCGACAAGATCGAGATCGTCTCGGGCCTCGAAGAGGGCGACAAGGTGCTCGCTTCCCGCGGCCGCTACCGCCCGCAGGAAGGCCCGCAGTCGAGCCCGCTCGGCTTCGGCGGCTCGGGCCGGCCCGGCGGCGGCAGCCAGGGCGAGGCGCCGCGGCGGCGCAATAGGCAGGGTTCCGGCGGGAACTGATGGCGATCATCGAGTTCCGCGGCCTCGTACGCTCCTACCAAGTCGGCGGCCAGGAGCTGCGCATCCTCAAGGGGATCGATCTCGCGATCGAGGAAGGGGAATTCGTGGCGATCATGGGGCCCTCGGGCTCCGGCAAGTCCACGCTCATGCAGATCATGGGGCTCCTCGACCGCCCCACCTCCGGCGTCTACCGCCTGCTCGGCCGCGACGTCTCGCGGCTTTCCGACGACGAGGGCGCCGCGCTCCGGTCCCGCACGATTGGCTTCATCTTTCAGATGTTCAACCTGCTCTCGCGCACGTCGGCCAAGGATAACGTGATTCTGCCGATGATCTACGCCGGGGCGCCGAATCGCGAGGAGCGCGCGCGCGAGCTCCTGATCGACGTCGGCTTGGCCGATCGCGGCGGCCACAAGCCGAACGAGCTCTCCGGCGGCCAGCAGCAGCGCGTCGCGATCGCCCGCGCGCTGGTCAATCGCCCCCGCATCCTCTTCGCCGACGAACCGACCGGCAACCTCGCCTCCGACCAGGCCGACGAAATCCTCCGCCAGCTCAAGCTGCTCAACGGGACGGGCATCACGATCGTCATGGTCACGCATGAGGCCGACATCGCCGCTCACGCCAAGCGCATCATCCGTCTGAAAGACGGCGTGATCGTTTCCGACGAAACGAACGAGCAGTTCGAGCGGGCCCAGGGCCAAGTCGCGGTCGCCTCACGCGTCCGGCCCTCGGAAGCGGCCGCGGTCGAGGACGAAGGCTTCGACGTGAGCCTCGCGCAGTTCCGAGAGTACGCGGGCTCGGCGCTGCGCGCGATGGTCTCTAACAAGGTCCGAAGTTTCCTGTCGATGCTCGGCATCCTGATCGGCGTCGCGGCGGTGATCGCGATGCTCGCCATAGGCAAAGGCGCCCAGAAGGCGATCGAAGCGCGGCTCGCCAGTCTCGGCTCCAACCTCCTCATGCTCCGCCCCGAGGCGCGAAACATGGGCGGCGTCCGGGGTTCCGGCGGCTCCAGCCGGCTTCGCCTCGACGACGTGAAGGCGATCTCGACGGTGCCGCACGTCGCCCGGGTCGAGGGCACCGTCCAGCAAAACGCGCAGGTCGTCTACCAGGACAAGAACGCGAACACGCGCGTGCAGGGCGTCGTACCGATCTACGCGCAGATGCACAACTCGCAGGCGTACTGGGGACGCTTCTTCACCGAGCAGGAAGACCTCACGCGCGCCAGAGTTGCCCTGCTGGGCCAGACCGTCGTCAATAACCTCTTCGGTAAAGAGGATCCGCTCGACAAAATGGTGCGCATCGACCGGACCGTCTTCCGAGTCATCGGCGTGCTGCCGATGAAGGGTTCCTCCACGTTCCAGGACCAGGACGACGTGATCCTGATCCCGCTGCAGACCGCGATGCACCGGGCTTTCGGGATGCAGTATTTGCAGACGATCAACATCGAGTGCGACGCCGCCGAGAACATCCCTCAGGTGATGGGCGACGTAACCGCGCTCATGCGGCATCGGCACCACCTTCCGGACTACAAGGACGACGATTTCTCGATCCGGAATATGGCGGACATTCAGGCCGCGCTCTCAGGCACGACTCAGACCTTCAGCTTGCTCCTCGGGATCGTGGCGACGATCTCGCTGCTCGTGGGCGGCATCGGCATCATGAACATCATGCT
>JACRDR010000206.1 GCA_016212845.1 Elusimicrobiota bacterium | reverse complement strand
GAGAGCCAGCCGGCGGCCGCGGCGGCGCCGGCGGCGGCCCACACGCCCGGCGGCGTCGCGAGCGCCGTCGCGAACGGCAAGGAGAATCGCGCGGCGACGAGCGCCGCCGCTCCGACGAAGCCGAAGCCCGCGACGACGAGCGCCCACAGCCTTCGCTCGCGGCGCGACCACCAGGAGCACGCGAGCGCGAGGGATAACAGCATCGCAGCGCCGCGCCACCACGCCGTCAGCGAGAGCCAAGGCTCGGGAGAGACCATCGCGCAGACGCCCGCCCAGCCGAGCCAGGCGGCCCAGGCCGCGAGCGCGGGCCGCCACGGCAGCTCGGGCACGCAGGCGAGGGCCAGCGCCCACGGAAGGATCGAGAGCGCGAACCACGCCGCGTCGGAGGCGGGAGCGCCGGCGGCGAACGTCCCGCCGAGAAAGCAAAGAAGGAGCGCGCCCGCGCGATCGGGAGACATCAGCGCGGAAGGGCGGCGGCCGCCCTCGCCTCCACCTGGGTCGCGAGCGTCCCGCGTCCCATCGCCCGATATACGGACGCCAGCTCCGTCCACGTCGCGACCCGGAAGGGATTGAGCGCGACCGCCTCCTCCAGGAACGAGGCCGCCGCGAGCAGGGAGCCGTAGCCGCGGGAGGGCGTCCGCGTCGCGGCGCCCCGCAGCTCGACGGCGGCGGCCAAGAGCGGCCGGTCGGCGTCGAGAGGGTTGAGGCGGCGCGCGGTTTCAAGCCGGTGCGACGCCTCGTCGAGCCGGCCCTCCTCGAAAGCGACGGAGGCTTGCGCGATCGCGCGGTCGGCCGACCAAAGCGTCCAGACGCCGCCGGTCAACGCGAGGCCGAGGCCGAGCGCGAGGGCCGCCGCGACGGGCTTATACGCCGACGGGATGTTCACGCCTCTCGAGCTGTCGGGGATGGCCGAGGCCGCGCAGTAGCAGAAGAGCCAGAACGCGCCGGGGATCGCCAGCGTGTAGTCCCACAGGGAGTGCAGCAGCATCGCGATGACCGCGAACCGCTTGTAGTGGCCCTCGCTCACCACGACGCGCCAGAGTCCCGTGAACCAGACGATCGCGAACGGAAAGCCGAAGCCCGCCATCGTCTCGAGGAAGTACTGGTGCGCGTAGAGGCTGTAGAGGCCGTAGGGCGCTAGATCGCGGTAGGCCGGCAGCACGTACGCGAAGCTGCCGGGGCCGTAGCCGGTCAGCGGACGCGCGACCGCCATCGCCCACGCGGCCTTCCACCAGCCCCAACGGTGCAGGACCTCGGGCGTGTCGAGGCGTCCGTAGACCACGATCGCGCAGATCACGACGACCGCCATACCCAGCTTGGCCAGGATCGGGCGCTCCCGGCGCTGCGTGAGGGCGAGCGCGCCGGCCAGGCCGAGCCAGGCGCCGGCGCTCTTGGTCCAAAGCAGGCTCCACAGCAAGCCGAACGCCAGCAGCCAGTCGCCGCGCTCGAGCGCGAGCGGCAGGAGCAGCAGGACCGCGCCCGCGTAGATGTTTTGGTTGAGAAGCGCCGAGGCCGGCCGCTCGAGTCCCAGCGACCAGCGCTCGTGGAACGCCAGCGCCATGAGGAGCCACGCGCCCACGCGGATGAATTGGTCGATGAGGGTGCGTTCGTCCTTGCTGAGCGCCGCCATCGCGGCGAAGATCCACAAGCCCTCGACGAATACGAAGAACGCCGGCCGCGCGAAGCCCGGCACTGGGCTCGTCCAGGAGCTCAGGGCGGCCAGCGCGACGAGGACGCCGCTCCAAGCCATCACGCGGTTGGAGGGCAGCGGCAGAAAGCCGACGACGATGCGCGAGAGAGCCCACAGCGTGAGCCCGGAGATGACGAGGAGGTGGAGGAGCGCCTGCGCCCAGAGGTCCCACGAGCCGCGAAGCAGCGGCCCGGCGGCCGCGAGCAGCGCGACCAGCGCCGGAAGGATCATGGCCGAAGCGGCCGCGGTCGGCCGCGAGGAAATGGTTGAGCCGAACGGGCGAATACCACCCGGAAACTTTACTTAATCCGGCATCAACTTGGGCGTGACGAAGATCAGCAGTTCGACGCGCTGGCGAGAGGTCGTTTTCTTCCTGAAGAGCCAGCCCAAGAGAGGGATGTCTCCGAAAAGCGGCACCTTAGCCTCGACGTTCGAGACGGAGTCGGTGATCAAGCCGCCGATGACGATCGTCTCGCCGTCGCGAACCACGACGGTCGTCTTCGCCTGTCGCGAGTCGATGCCGGGCGCGCCGGTCGTGCCGGCGCCCGAGGCGAGCGCGGTCGGCTGGCTGACGTTCGGCTCTACGTCGAGAGTGACGCGGCCGTCCGCGTTGATCGTCGGCTTCACGGTCATCTGGATGCCGGTGGTCACGTACGTCACCTGAGTGCTGACCGTGCCGGTAGGCGTAACGTTGCTGGTGACGTACGGAAGCTGGTTGGTGATGTTGATCGTCGCGGCTTTGCCGTTGATCGTGGCGATCTTTGGGTCGGAAAGGACCTTCACCTTGCCCTGCGACGCCGCGGCCGTCAGCGTCGCGGAAAGGAGGTAGTTGCTGCTGACTCGGCCCATAGTGAAAGCGCCGAAGACCTTGTCGGCGGGCAGCGACACGCCGGTGCCGCGGCCGGCGGAGCCGCCGACGGCCCCGGTCTCGTCGTACTTGAGACCGCTTTGCCCGAAGAGCGGCGACTGAGACGTATTGGGATTGAGCGGGTCCGGGCTCTTGGAGATACGCGAGCCCCACAACGTGAACCCGTCCTTTCCCAGCGCCTTCCCGTTTTCGACGCCGAAATAGTCCCACTGAATACCGAGCGCCAAGTCCTTGCTCAACTTCACCTCGACCAGCTTCACCTCGATGAGCACCTGGCGAGGCCGCGTGTCGAGCTCGCCGAGGAGGCGCTCCACCGACGCGAGACCGTCGGGGGACTCGGTGATGATGAGCGCGTTGTTCTTCGAGTCGATGGTCGTCACGCCTTTGCGGCCTTCGGCGGTCCGGACCGCGTCGATCGCCATCTTCATCTCTTCGGCCTTGCCGTAGTACACCGGGAAAATCCGGGTGACTCCGATTTGCTTGTCGCGCGCCTTGGAGAGCGCCTCGGGCGTGGTGATCTGGAGGATGTTCTCGCCGACCTGGGAGGCGACGAGCTTGTTGAGGCTCAGCACGAGGTTGAACGCCTCGTAGAAGGGAACCTTTTCGAGGTGGATGCTCATCGTACCGCTGACTTCGGGCCCGTAGATGAGATTGATGTTCGCGCGGCTGGCGAGCATGCGCATCACGTCG
>JACRDR010000203.1 GCA_016212845.1 Elusimicrobiota bacterium | reverse complement strand
CGGCGTCGGCCTCCAGCCCCGGCATGCTCCCGCCGGCGCCCGCGCCGAGGCGGCCGAGCGCTTGGGCCACGTGCGAAGCGTCGCGCTTGGCCACGCCGGCGAGGAGGTCCGCGAAATCTTCGCGCTCCGAGCCGTCGAGATAGCCCATCTGCCCGTAATCGAGGAAGCAGATGACGTTGCCCGGCAGGACGCGGACGTTGCCCGGGTGCGGGTCGGCGTGGAAAAACCCGTACAGGAAGATTTGGCGCAAGACGAGGTCGGATAGGCGGGCCGCGACTTCCCGGGCGTCGAGGCCGTCCGCGGCCGCGGCCTGGTTGGCCTTCACGCCTTCGATGAACTCCATCGTGATGAGGCGCGTCGTCGTCGCTTCGCGGTAGATCCGGGGCACGTGGACCGTCGGGTCGCCCTCGAACTGGGCGGCGAATCGCTCGGCGTTGGCGGCCTCGCGGGAGAAGTCGAGCTCGCTTTCCAGCTTTCGGATGAGCTCCTCGACGGCGCGGCGCGGACGGTGCCGCTTGATGCCTTCGATGTGCTCTTCCATGAGCTCCGCGAACTCGCGGAGGATCTCGATGTCCACCGTGAGCGTGTGGCGGATGCCCGGGCGCTGAACCTTCACGACGACGCTCTCGCCGGATCGGAGGCGCGCGGCGTGGGCCTGCGCCATGGAGGCGGAGCCGAGCGGGGTCTCGTCGATCGAGGAGAAGAGGTCGTCGGTGCGGCCCTTGAGCTCGAGATCGAGCACGCGCCGGATCTCGGAAAACGGGAGGGGAGCGGCGGCGTCCTGCAGCTTCGTCAGCTCGTCGGCGAAGCCCTCGGGCAGCAAGTCGGGCCTCGTTGAGAGCACCTGGCCGAGCTTTACGAAGGTCGGGCCGAGTTCCTCGCAGGCGCGCCGGAAGCGTTCGCCGGCCGGGAGCTCCGCGATCTCCGTGGACTGCCCGACGAGGGGGAGATCGAGCAGCGTCGGCAGATGCAGCCGCTGCGCGACGTCCTGGTACCCGTATTTCAGGAATACCCGGACGATTCCGCGAAACCGCTGCAGGTGGCGGAAGGTCCGGCGGATCCGGGCGGCCCGCTCGAGCATGACGGGCCTATTCTAGCACTCCGGGAGCTACCTGAGGACCGCGAGCGTGCCGCGGCTTTGGCGGCCCGTGACGTCGCGGATCAGATACACGTAGATGCCCGATTTCACGGGCTGTCCCACGTCGTTGGTGAGGTCCCACTCCTTTTCGGTCTCCTGGCACCGGCAGTACAGCGTGCGCACCCATTTCCCGGAGGCGTTGAAGACCATCACCCACTGCAGGCCTACGGAGGAGCCGAACTTAAGAGTCTGACCGGAGTTCTTGTCCGAGCGCCACGGGTTGGGGCGGACCTTGACGCCTTCTAAGTTGCCCGAGCTCGGACGAAGCCCGGCGGCCGCGGATCGGCTGCATTGCGCCGCCGCCGGCAGCGCCTGGGCGAAGAGCAGAGCGGCCAATAAGAGGGTCTTGGGCATAGCGTCTCCGATTATAGGCGAGTGTCGCCGCGAGGTCCGTAGCGGCCGGGTGACGGTCTTGTAATCATCGGGTGGCCGCGGGATCGGGGGCGGCGCCGGCGCCACGGCGCCGTCGTGCCGCCGTCGCGGCGGCGACGATCCGCGGCCTTACAATGGCATCCATGACTCCCGAGACGAACGGGCGCACCCAGGTCCACGCCGCGCCGCCGAAGCGCGAGGCGCTGCGGGTGGCGGCGGTAGGGGACCTGCATTGCCGCGCGGCGCCCAACGAGGAACTACGCCACCTCTTCGCGCAGGCCGCGCAGAAGGCCGACGTTCTCCTTTTATGCGGCGATCTCACCGACTACGGCCTGCCGGAGGAGGCGAAGGCGCTCACCGCCGTCCTCGGGCCGGCCGCGGACCTGCCGGTGCTCGCCGTCTTGGGCAATCACGACTTCGAGTCGGGCAAGGAGGCGGAGGTCGCCAAGATACTCTCCGACGCGGGGGTGCGCATCCTCGACGGCGACGGCTGGGAGTACCGGGGCGTCGGCTTCGCGGGCGCGAAGGGGTTCATGGGCGGCTTTCGCGCGCGCCAGCTCCAGGCCTGGGGCGAGGCGGCGACGAAGGCTTGGGTGAAGGAGGCGACCGAGGAGGCGCTCAAGCTCGAGCGGGCGCTGGCCCGCCTGCGGGCGCCTACCAAGGTCGCGATGCTCCATTACGCGCCGATCCCGGATACCGTCGCCGGCGAACCGCTCGAGATCATGCCCTTCCTGGGCTCGAGCCGGCTCGAGGAGCCGATCAACCAGTACGGAACGTCCTTCGTCGTGCACGGCCACGCGCATCACGGCTCGGCGGAGGGCCGCACGTCGAAAGGAGTGCCCGTTTACAACGTCGCGCTGCCCTTGCTCAGGAGAAGCGCTCCGGCCAAGCCGCTGTTTCGCGTCGTCACCCTGCACCCGGCGGAGGTCGGCGCGTAATGGCGCAGCGCAGCACGAGCCGGCTCATACCTTTCTATCACCGGGTGCTGGACGTGCTCGAGGCCGCCGAGGTGCCCGGGCTCGTGGGCGGCGCGTTCGCTCTGGGCCACTACGCGGGCATCCGCCGCGACACCAAGGATCTCGACGTCTTCGTCATGCCGCGCGACGTCGAGAAGGCGCTGGCGGCGGCCCGCGCCGCCGGATTCTCGGCGGCCGTCGGGGCGCCCCACTGGCTCGCGAAGATCCGCGACGGCGAGGACTTGGTCGACCTCCTTTACGGTTCGGGAAACGGGCTGGCCGGGGTGGACGCCGGCTGGTTCAAGTACGCGTTGGAGGGCCGGCTCGACGACCGGAACGTCCGCCTCGTCGCTCCCGAGGAGATGATCTGGTCCAAGTCCTACGTCATGGAGCGCCACCGCTACGACGGCGCCGACGTCGCGCATTTGATTCACGCGCGGGGGACGTCTATGGACTGGCGCCGTCTGCTCGAGCGTTTCGGCCCCCATTGGCCGGTGCTGATGAGCCACGTCTCCCTCTTTCACTACATCTATCCCGGCTCGCGGAAGGTCATCCCCGCGTGGTTCACGACCGAGCTTTGCTCGCGCTTCGCCATAGAGCGATCGCAGCCTTGGACCGACGGCAGGATCTGCCGGGGCACGCTCCTGTCGAACTTCGAGTACCGGCACGATCTGGAGTCGAACGGCTACCGCGACGCCCGCCTCAAGCCCGACGGCCCGCTCAGCCCGTCGGAGCTCGCGGAGTGGAAGCGCCACCTCGACGTCGAAAAATCCTGAGGAGGCTCCTCCTACATACGGCGTTCAACGGAACGTAAGTCGCGCTCTATCGGGCGCGGCGCGCCGCGGCGCTATAGTGGCGCGTCGGCGCGGAAGGCGCGCCGCGGAGGTCTCCATGACGCATCCGGAGCTGGCTCTCGAGCGCATCCTCGCCGCCGCCTCGCCGCTGGAAGCCGAAACCGTCCCGCTCGAGGACTGCGCGGGACGCGCGCTCGCGGCCCAGGTGGCGGCGGGCGACGACCTTCCGCCGTTCGACCACGCCGCGGTCCACGGCTACGCGGTGCTGCCGCGCGACGTGGAGTCCGCGTCTCCGGAGTATCCCTCGCCTCTCAAGCTCACGGACTGGCTGCGCCCCACGGGAACCGCGGTGCCCGTCGAGCCCGGCTCGCCGGTCCCCGAGGGCGCCGAGGCGGTGGTGGGCGTCGCGGAGGCCCAGCCCGAGACGGACTACGTCCGCATCCTCGAGCCCGTGCTCTACGGCGCTCGTCTGCGCTTTCGCGGCGAGGACGTCCGGCGGGGCGAACTGCTTTTCGAGAAGGGCGCCGTTTTGCGGCCTCAGGACCTCGCGGTGCTGGCGGCCCAGGGCCTGACCGGCGTGTCGGTCACGCGCCGGGCTCGGGTCGCGGTGGCGGCCTGCCCCGGCGCCTCGCACGACGCGGCGGGGCCGGCGGTATATGCGGCGGTGGAGTCCTGGGGCGCGCTCGGGCAGCCCCGAGGGACCCTGCCCACCGGCGAGCGCGAGGCCCGGGAAGCGATCGCAGCCGCTCTCGCGGCCTCGGACGTCCTCGTGCTCGCGCCGCGGCTCGCCGAGTCCTGCCGCGAGAGCGCCTCGGCCGCCTTGCTCTCGCTCGGGCTCGAGCCGGAGTTCTGGGGCGTCGCCTCGGAGCCCGGGAACTCGTTCTTTTTCGGCCGCTGCCGGGGCAAGCTCGTATTCGGCCTTCCGGGGCCGGCGTCCGCCGCGCTCATCGCGCTGGAGGAGTTCGTCCGGCCGGCGCTCGCGCGCCTTCACGGCCGCGGGGCTTCGCCGACGGCCTACCCGCAGACGGGCTCGATCGACCGCGAGCTGTACAAGAACGGCGCCAAGCAGCTCCACGCCTACGCGCGCGCGGAGCAGGACGGCGCCGGCTGGAGGCTCCGCCTCATCTCCGCGTACCGGCTCGGGCTCTCCCGCGAGGCGAACGCGCTCGCGAAAGTGCCGATCGGCCCCTCGCGGCTGGACGCCGGCACGACCGTCGCCTTCCGGTTCCTGTGAGCCGGTGAGACGATAGCGCCCGTTTGTCTAGAAAGTTAGAATGCGGGCCATGAAGCGAAACGCGCGCAAGACGAACTCCGGCCGCCTTCCCGAGGGCGTGGTCCCGGTCCGCTACGATCTTTCCATCCGCATCGATCCCGACGCCGGCAAGTTCGACGGCCGGGTCGTCATCGCGGTGAAGGTCGAGCGGCCCGTCTCGCAGATCGTCCTGCACTCGCTGGAACTCGCGCTCTCCTCCGCCTCCGTCGGCGGCGCTTCGGTCGAAACGACCCTGGACCCCGAGGCCGAGACCGCGACGCTCACGCTTTCCTCCAAGCTCAAGCCGGGCAAGACGACGATCGAGCTCTCTTTCGCCGGCGAGCTCAACAAACAGATGCGGGGCCTCTATCTCTCCACCGCGAAGCACCGGGGCAAGAGCGAGCGCTACGCGTTCACCCATTTCGAGCCGACCAGCGCGCGCCGCATGCTGCCGCACTTCGACGAGCCCGCGCTCAAGGCGGTCTTCGGCGTCACGGTGACCGCGCCGGCGCACCTCACCGTCCTGTCGAACCAGCCCGCGAAGAAGCGCTCGGCGTCCGGCGGCTGGCAGACCGTCTCCTTCGGCGACAGCCCGGTGATGTCGTCGTATCTGCTCGCGATCGCGGTCGCGCGGCTGGTCGGCAAGACCCGCAAGGTCGACGGCACGCCGGTCTCGGTGTGGACCCGG
>JACRDR010000207.1 GCA_016212845.1 Elusimicrobiota bacterium | reverse complement strand
GCCCCCTCGCTCCGCCCGCGGAAGCGCAGGCGACCTCGCCGTCGCTCGCAGCGCCGCAGACGGCCCCCGCGCTCGTCGCGGCCGCGACGCCCCAGACCGCCGCCGGGTGGGCGCCGCCGGTTCCGAGGCCCTTCGACCGTGTGGAAGCCTTGACCGAATCGCTCGCTCGGATCGCTTTCACCGCCGACCGCACTACCGTCACCGCTATCGAGCGCGCCTGCGAGCTCATGGGCTGCACGCGCTCCAACCTTTCGCGAGTCATGGCCAGCGCCGTGGAGGCGCTGCTCGACTCGAACGATCCGGACCGCGTCCTGGCTCGGAAACGGCCGCGAAAGCCGCGCGCCTACGACCGGGCGTCGAGGCGCATCCCCCAGCACGTGCGCGACGCGGTCTGGAAGCGGGACGAAGGACGATGCGTGTTCGTGAGCGACCACGGCAAGCGCTGCACCGCGCGGCGGAACCTCGAGTTCGACCACATCGTCCCGTACGCGGCCGGCGGCGCCTCGGACGATCCCGACAATATACGGCTGCTGTGCGCGCTGCACAACCTAGGCGCGGCGAGGGATCGGCTGGGAACGGAACGCCTAAGCCGGGCTATCGGCGCTTCGAGGCGCGGTAAGCACAGCGTACAAAAAGAGCCCCCCGACGAACGCATGATGGGCGGGACCGTAGACCTGCACGCCGCGATCGCTGGCGAAGAAGAAGGCGGCATCGACGGCGCCATGTATCAGGGCAAGCCACCCTAGGCCGATGCCGCGGAGCCGTAGGTTCGCGAAGACCGCCCCCGTGAGAAATACGTGGGGCCACGCGGGGAGGGCCGAGGGCCGGCAATGGTAGAGGGTGAACAACACGGAGCTCCCCAACGCCGCGGTGATCGGGGAATAGCGCCGGCCCAAAATCTCGAGCAGCGCGCCGCGAAACGCGAATTCTTCGAATAAACCGACGGTAAGACAGACGGCGATGCCGGCGAGGCGGCTCGAAAGGGGCCATGGGCCGCCGGAGGACTCGGTGAGAAACAGAAGCCAGAGCCCGAGCATGAAAGACGCGTGCAGAAGCGCGCGTCCGGGGCCGCCCTCGAAGCCGAAGCGGGCGGACAGGCCTCCGCGGCGGGCGGCGGTCCAAAGGGCGCCGAGCGCGAGGAGGCGCGCAGGCGTCATGTAGAGCATGAGCTGCAGGGTTTCGGAGGGCGCCTCCGGCTTGTAGGCATACAGCGCGCCCACGGAAGCCGCGATGTACGTCAGGAGTATCAGGACGAAAGGCACTACTTGAGGGGCTTGAGCTCGCGGTCGTGGCCGCGGGAGTCCTGGGTCTCGGCACGGCCGAGGAGGCGCTCCGCGCAGCGCTTGCCGTCGAGGATCGTCTCCTCCATGAAGGAGTATTTCCAGCCGCCGTAGCGGCCGATGGATTCGACGCCGCGAGAAGCGAGATGCGTCATCGCGGTGCGGACCGCGGGGGTGCGCTCGAAGTCGTAGACGACGTAGGCGCAGGGGATCGGCAGCCAGACGCGCGAGAGCAGCTTGTCGCCGGACTTGAGGATGCCGCAGGCGCGCAGGCCGTCGAGGATGCCGCGCTCGAGGCGGTCGAAGTCGACCTGCTCGTGGGGTTTGCGGGAGACTTCGATGTACATCGAGGTCGCGCCCTTGGGAGCGATCTTCGGGGAGAAATTGGAGGTGAAGCCGGCGCGATAGAACGGGAACTTGTTCTCGGGGAAGTAGATCCAGTGCTTGTCGGAGATGTTCGCGCGGGCGATGCCGATATTAAGATTGTACACGGAGACAAACTTCATGCGGTCGCGAGCCGCGCGGACGGCGGCGGGCAGCGGCGAGGCGATGCCCAGGAATTGCTTGAGGGGCATCGTATTCACGAGGCGCTCGTAACGGACTTCGCCGAGCCCGGATATCACGGCGGTTTTCTCGGCGAGGTCGACGTGCCTGATCTCGCAGCCGTATGAAACGGAACCGACTCGGGCCGCGAGCGCGTCCGGGAGAACTTGAATGCCGCCCCTAATAGGGTAACGGAAAGACGCGTTGTACCCGAAGAACTTTCTTTGATCAAACAGCGAGCCGTACAAGACTTCTTCGGGTAGAGGCTTGGGCAAGAAGCGGCCCTGCCACTCGGTGGTCATGCGATCGAGCGGGGTGTTCCAGAGCTTTTCGTTGTACGGGACCATGAAGTGCTTCGAGATGCCTTCACCGAAGGTCCGGAGGCACCACTCTTTAAACGATAGGCCGGGCGGGACCGGTCGAGGTCGATGCACGGTCTTCATGAACCCGGCGACGCAGTCTTGGACGACTTTGGGCGGCAAGCCGCAGGTATTCGCCTGAAAAGGGTAGCGCGTGTAGACGCCGTGGGAGTAGATCCAGGAGCTGCGGTCGAGCGTGTGGACGTTGTCGCCGAGGAGGTCGAGGATCAACTTCTTGCCGTAGGGGTCATGCAGATGCAGCAGGTGGCCCGTATGATCGAAAACGAAGCCGTCTTGTTCCACGGAGCCGGCGAGGCCGCCCGGCTTCATGCGCTTCTCGGCGACGAGCCAAGACGTCTTGGGCGAGAAGCGCTTGAGGTGGTAGGCGGTCGAGAGGCCGGCGAGGCCGCCGCCGAGGATGAGGACGTCGACCTTGCGCGTCATTTCATTTCGATGCGGGAGATCTCGCGCGTGAGCACGGTGAGCTCGGCGATGAGCACGAGATAGATCCCGCACGACCACGTCCACGGCACGCGCGTGATGATGAAGGCGCAGAGTGAGAGCACGCAGGCGGCGGCGGCGGCGAGGGCCACGATTTGGTGGCGTCCGAAGCCCATGGCCTCTAGTCGGAGAGCGAAGTGGTCTTTAGAGCCCAAAAAAGGCGACTGGCCCTTACGAATGCGAATGCCCATGACGTAGAACGTGTCGTACATCGGGACGAGAAGTATAAATAGCGGCGCATAGACGCCCAGGGGGTTGAACTTGGTGTAGGCGGTGCCCATGGCCACGGACGCGAGCACGAACCCGAGCGTCATGCTGCCCGTATCCCCCATAAAAATCTTGCTGGATTTCGAGAAATTCCAGGGGAGATATCCCAGAGCGGCCCCGAATAAAGAGGCGGAAGCGAAATTCACGTAGATCTGCTCGGAGGGCAACGAGATCAATAGAAAGGCTCCGGCGGCGATCGCCGCCTGGGTCGCGCATAGCCCGTCCATGATGTCGATGATGTTGAACGCGTTGGTGATGCCGACCACCCAAAAGACCGTGAGCGCCGCGGCGAGATAGTCGGGCTGAAGGAACTCAATGCGAATATCAAAGTGCAAAAGCGCGAGCGCCGCGAGGATCTGCCCCGCGAACTTGGACCGGAAGTGAAGTCCCGCGGGCTTCTTCACGTCGTCGATCACTCCCAAGATAAAAATGATCAGGGACCCGACGAAGAGGCCGCGAAGATTGCGCAGGGTACCGGTCGGGAACGTGGTGAGAAAGCGAATCGTGAGCAGGCTGATCGCGAAGCCGAGCCAGACCGCGACGCCGCCGAGAGCCGGGACGGCGACTTTATGAGTCTTAACGGCGGACTCGGGGCGGTCGAGCAGGCCGAAACGCAGAGCGAACTTCCGTACCAGGGGAGTAAGCACGAACGCGACGATCGCCGCGATCGCGATCGCGGCGCAGTAGAGCTGGACCGTGTGCGGTCCGCCGGGTTGGTCCGTCACCGGGCGAGTTCCATGAGGGCGCAGCCCTGGGCTTTGTAAACCGGCTTGGCGAGATTGGGTTCTAAGCCCTCCCAGTTCCTCCAGCCCTTATCGGTGAAATTCAGGGTCCCGTAGCCCTGAATACGCGCAAATTCTCGGGGCGCGACCAGGATGTGGGTCAGACCTTCTTTTATGAAACGAGCGTTCAGCTCGGCGGAAGACGCAGCCTCATCCGACCAAGCCACGAACTTATTCGGCGCCATGGCCGCCGTGGGGACGTGCTCTTGCTCGAGGTAGTAGCCGCGGCTCTCGCCCACGAGCAGGATTCTAGCTTTTTTGTCCAAATTCTCCCGGGCCCAGCGGGCGCACGGGAAGTACTCGAGCCGTCGCGAGAGATAGACTTCGCGGGGCTCGGCGGCGACGAGCACGCCCCAGCTGGACAGAAGCGACTGGACGTGCATGAACAAACCGAGGTTTAGGACCAAGAACGCCGAAAGCGCGGCGCCCAGAATGACGCGGCCGCGGGTCGACATCGGGTCCCAGACGGCCTGAAGACCCGCGGCGGCGACTAGATAGTAAAGCGGCAGAAGAACGACCAAGAATCTCAAGACTACCGCGGTCGAATACCAAACCGCGGCATGAGCGGCGCAGTAGAGCAGCACCCGCCGGAGCTCCCGGTTGCGCACGGCGGCCAGAAGCGCGGCGGGCAATAAGGCCACCGCGGGCGCCCAGCCGAGATCTCCCAGGACGTCGGCGCCGCCGCCGAAGCGCGTGCTGCCGATGGCGGCGAGATACGGAAAGGCGGCGAGATCCTGGATCAGCCGGCCCGGCACCGGGGCGTACTCGCCGAAGAACTTGAAGTACCGCTCGGCGATCTCGAGCCCGGGACCGGGGCCCCAGTACGGCAGTTGCTTATACAAGAACGGGAATACGGGATTGCCCGTTGCGATCCAGTTCTTGATCAGCCACGGACAGCCGACGATCGCCGCGGTTGCCGCGAACGCGACGATCTCGCGGCGGCTGGATCTGCGCGCGAGCATGTAGAGGGTCAAGAACGCCGGGCAGAGCGCGGCGGTATACTTCGTGCCGACGCCGAGGCCGGCGAACACGCCGGCCAATATCAGCCAGCCGCGGCTTTCGCCGGAGACGGAGGCCTCGCGCCAGCGCAGAAAGCAGAAGACCGTCGCCGTCAGCCACAGCATCACGAAGGTCTCGACGTAGGCCGCGCCGGAGAGGAGCATCACCGCCGTGTGAGAGGCGAGCAGGACGCAGGCGAGCATCGCGGTCGAGAGCGGCTCCTCTCGGCGGCCCATCTCGAAGAGCCACCACACCGACAGCGCCATCGCCAGCCACGAGAAGAGCTGGGCGAGCACGTCGGAGCCGAAGAGCAGCGCGAAAGAGAAGAGCATCTCCGAGTTCTGCGGGAAATGCGCGAACGGGAGGTAATCCGGCGTCGTCAGGCCGCCGTGCCGGACGTAGAGCGACGGCAGCTCCAGGTGATAAACGAGCGCGTCGTACTGGTGCGGCGGCGTCCACGCGGTCCAGAAGGAAAGTGCGAGAAGTCCGCCGAGCCCGAGCGTCCATGCCGGCCGGTCGCCCAAGAGCGCGCGATTGGAGCGCAGCGACAAGACGACTTCGCGTATTTCTGTATAACCCGACACCCACAAGACGGTAATCAAGGCGAAGACCGCGACGGGCTTCAACAGTCCCGCGGCGGCCAAGACGAAAATTAGTTGGCTAAGCAAGCCGATGCCGAGCGTGCCGCCGACGAGCGTGCGCTCGGATTCGGACAGATGGGTCACCAATAGCCACTTGAGGAGCAGGCGGCCGACGCCCATGCAGGTCAGCGTCGTCACGGCGAGCAGCGCGGTCGCGAGAAGTCCTCCGGCCAGGACCTGCGCGAAATGCGACCAGACGAGATGAAGGGCTAGGGCGAGAAGAGCGAAGGAGTAGAAAGGCGCGAGGGCGGCGCTCGTCACCGCGCGCCGGCGGTAGCGGTCTTGGAAGCGCCGGTTTCCTTGGCGAAGAAGAGCGGGAAGCGGGCGACGCCGAGCATGTGGAGCTTGAATTTGAGCATCACCCAGAGCGTCTCGAGCCCGTACACGCAGCTGCGGCGGAAATTGATGGAGGAGGCTTCCGCGAAGTAGCGGACCGAGACCGGCACGTCGCCCAAGCGGAAGCGCAGGGCCGCGGCTTGGTAGAGGAACTGCTGGTCGAAGACGAAATCGTCCGAGTTGTCTTCCCAGGGCAAGGTCTCGAGCACCTTGCGGGAGTAGGCGCGCAGCCCCGAGTGCCACTCGCCGAGGTTCTGGCCGCTCCAGGTATTCTCGAGGATCGTCAGGACGCGGTTCGCGATGTACTTCCACCACGGCATCCCGCCGTCGAGGGCTTCCCAGCGGGTGCGGATGCGGTTGCCGCAGACGAAATCGCAGATGTCGTTCTCGATGAGGCCGGTCATGATCGGCACAAGGCGCGAGTCGTATTGATAGTCCGGGTGGACCATGACGACGATGTCGGCGCCGCGCTTGAGGGCCTCGCGGTAGCAGGTCTTCTGGTTGCCGCCGTAGCCGAGGTTCTTCTGGTGGCGGATGACCGTCAGTCCGAGCTTCTCGGCGAGGGCGACGGTGCCGTCCTTCGAACAGTCGTCGACGAGGATGACCTCGGCGGCCGAACCGGGCGGAATGTCGCGGATCGTGCGCTCGAGGGTCTTCTCGGCGTTGTACGCGGGCATGACGACGATGACCTTAGCCACGACGGGATTCTACTAAAACGCCCCCCACGCCGCACATGGGCTACCCCGCGGTGCGTCGCACCCGTGCTTGCACAACTTTGCACAAACAGGTGCGTCGCACCGGCATGTGCAAAACTAGGACGCCCTCTGCGGAACCTGGTTTACCCGGGTCGACCCGGGTAATGTGGATAACTCGAATGGACCCTAATTCGGCTTATCGGACCGAGTAGATTTGGATGCTCGGGCCGGTGATCCGGCCGTCTTGAGGCTCGAAGGAGGCCAGCGGCTTCCCCTCCCGGCGGGTCTCTTCCAGGAAATTGGCCAGTTCGGGCGAGCGGCTCTCCTGGGCGCCGAAGCTGGTCAGCACGATCACGTCTACGCCTGCTTTCTTGGCGGCGTCGAGGCCGGGCCTGACGTCCAAGATCGGCTGGGCGGCTTGGGAGAACTTCACGTGCTCCGGGTAGGAGTGCAGATCGAGGAAGTCGCGGATCACGCGGTAGACCCGCCAGCCGCCGCCCGGGTGGGCGTCGAGCATATACTGGAAATAGCGGGAGCGGGGGTGGCCGACCGCCTTCGTCCGAGCCAGCAGGTCTTCCACCGTCTCGCGGTTCATGCGCACGAGCGGCGAGGCCGACTCCTGGTCGAGCAGGATCGTCTTGCCCGGGGGCACGTTCGTCTCGATCCACTCGGCCGAAAGCGTACGGGTGTCGGGCCGGAGCACCATGCGGTCGAAAGACGCGCTGGACCAGACGCCCGGCGCGAGCGTGAGCGCGAGGGCGAGGCCGGCGGGAAGCCCGCCCGCCGCCGCGGCCTCGATGCCCGCCCCGGCGAGCATCGCGAGTCCCGGATAGACCGCGAGGCCGTAGCGCGCCCAGCCGCCCTCCGTAGAGCGGGAGAGCGCGAGCGCCCACAGCACGGCGGGCGCGAGGAGCCACAGCGCCCGGGCCTTGTCGCGCCTAAATAAGGCCGCGGCGCCTACGGCCGCGGCCGCGCCGCCGAGCCACGGGCCGGCGAAGCAGGCGAAGTTCCCCGCCACCGGACCGAGGCCGATGCCGGTGCCCATCGACTCGAGCCGGCGGATGTCGGCGAGATGCGCCGAGAACTTCGGGTAGTCGAGAAAGAGGTAGGGCGCTCCGGCGAAGACGCCGAAGCCGGCGGCGCCGACCGCGAGCGCCAGGTCCGAAATCGGAGCCTTCTCCCCCGCGCGGCGGGCGAACCACGCGCCCGCGAGCACGAAGGCGAGCGGGGCGGCCGAGTACTGCGTCGCGCCCGCCAGCCCGCAAAAAAGCCCGGCGAACGCGAGATCCCGCCGGACGCCGCGCGCGATGTAGCTCGCGCCGAAGCACCACGTCGCCGCGGCGAGCGCGAACATCAGCGCCTCGGGCTTGGCGGCGTGCGCGGCCTCCACGACGACGGGCGAGACCGCGAGCGTCCCGGCCGCGGCGAGCGCGCCCCACGGGCCGAGGAAGGTCTCCGCGGCGCGCCGGACCGGGAGGATCGCCGCCAGCGAGGCGGCGGCCGACAGCGCGCGCGCGACGAGGTAGAACGGCCCGGGCGACCAGGCGAACCAGCCGCCGAAGGCCGAGACCGACTTGCGGACCCCGAAGCCAGACCAGAACAGGAAAAGCACGCCGAAGGAGGCGAAGAGCGCGTACGGGTAGAGCGTCGGGTACTTGAAGAGATCGGGCCTGAGAGACCCCCGGCCGAAAGACACCGCGAGGTTCACGAGGTGCGGCTCGTCGGAATTGAAGACCGCGGGCAGGCCGTAGGAGAGCCCCGCGAGACGCAGCGCGAGCCCGACGAGACAAATCAGCCAGAAGGCCGCCCGGAGGCTCATGCGCCGCAATTATATAGAATCGGCCGAAGATGCGGCGGCTTCTCGCGGTCCCCGAATGGGCGTGGCTGGCGCTCGCCCTCTCCCTGCGCTGGGCCTTCGCGCTCAAGGTCGGCAGCCGGATGATCCAGGTCGACGAGCATTCGATGAGCTCGGCCGCCTGGTCGCTGGCGACCGAGGGCAATCTCGGGCCCGACCACGTCCTCCCCGTCGCGGCTTCGTTCTTCGCCTGCTTCTACAAGGTCGTGGGGCTCGTTCCGGTGGTTCCCCGCCTCGGCCAAGGGCTTCTCACGACCTGGACCACATGGGCGATCGGCCGGTTCACGCGCGAAACGACCGGTTCCGAGAACGCGGGCAAGCTCGCCCTGGCGGTGAGCGCCGTCTACCCGTTCTTCGTCTATTACTCCTCGG
>JACRDR010000211.1 GCA_016212845.1 Elusimicrobiota bacterium | reverse complement strand
CGCGGCGCCGAGCTCGCGGAGGGCGAAGCGCAGGCTCAGCGCGACGAGCGAGGCGACGGAGGTGGAATCCGAGCCGCCGCTCAGCGAGACGACGAAGCCTTCCGCCCGGCTGCGGCGCAGGTAGTCGAAGAGGCCGAGCGAGACCGCGCGGGTGAACTCTTCTTCCTTGACGGAGCTTCCGGTCTCCCACGCGGGCGCCGACGCCGAGGCGGGAGCCGCGCTGGGGCGCAGCTCGGGGTAGTCGAACTCGGCGCGCACGAGGCTCGGGTCGTCGCCTTTGAGATCCGGCTTGAAGCTCGCGGTGCGGGCGCGGTTCATCCGGTTTAGGCTCACGTCGACGTCGGCCCAGGCGAGGTAGACGTCCTCGTAGCCCAAGCGCGGGCCGGCCGCGACGATTCGGCCCTCGGAGGCGACGAGCGTCGCGCCGTCGAAGATGACGCGGCCCGCCTCGTTGCCCAGCAAGTTCGAATACACGTAGGCGGCGCCGAAGGCGCGAGAGCCTTCGGAGACGAAGCGGCGGCGGGTCTCCTGCTTGCCGAAGGCGAAGTGCGAGGCGCTCGGGTTCAAGATGAGGTCGACGCCCTTGAGCGCCATCGCGGCGCCGGGCCGGTTGGAGACCCAGGCGTCCTCGCAGATCTCAAAGCCGAGCCGGATGCCGCCGACGTCGAAGAGGAGGTCGCCGAAGGGGATTTTCCGGCCGCGGCGATTCAGGGTCGCCTGCACGCCGGCGGGCCAGGGCTTGAACCAGCGGGGCTCGTAGTGGATGCCGTCGCCGGCCATGAACTTCTTGGCGACGAGGCCGAGCAGCTCTCCCTGCGAGATCAGCGCCGCGGCGTTGAAAAGCGCGCCGTCGTGAAAGACGGGGAGGCCGACGCTGACGACGATCCCCTGCGTCGCGGGGACGATCTTCTCCAAATACGACCAAGCGGTCTCGTGGACGAACTCGGCGTGGAAGGCGTCCTCGCAGCCGTAGCCGGTGACGCAGAGCTCCGGGAGGCACAGGACGCTCACGCCCTGGGCTTTGGCCTTCTCGATCGCCGACAGCATTCGCGCGAGGTTGCCGTCCCAATCCATCGGGGTCTGGTTCAGCGCGGAAGCCGCGGCTCTAATGAGTTTCATGGTAATTGCCTCTTAGGAAAGCCGAGAAAACGGGCGCTGTCGAGACCACTTGGAGGAAGCGGCCGCGGGGCGCCAGCGCCGCCGGGTGGCTGTCGGTCACGACGATCTTCTCGAAGAGGCCGCACGACTTGAGCTTCTCGAACGCGCCCTCGGCGAAGACGCCGTGGGTCGCGATCGCAACCACCTTGGAGGCACCCGCTTTCTTGTACGCCCGGGCCGCGTCGATGAGCGAGCCGCCGGTGCGGATCATGTCGTCGTAGATGACCACCGGCTTGTTCTTCACGTCGGCGCTGATGCCGACGATCTCGGTGCGGCGGCCGTCGATCCGGCGCTTGAAGACGAAGGCGGCGGTGGTGCCGAGGTCGTTTGCGAGGGACTCGACCCATTTCGCGCGGCCGGAGTCGACGCAGGCCATGACGAAGCCCTTGCCGCCGGCGGCCCGGGCGGCCTTGAGGATCAGCGGCTTGGCGTAGAGGTGCGCGGGGACGACGCCGCCCTCGAAGTAGTGCGTGATGCCGTCCGAGTGGAGGTCGAGGAGCGCGACGCGGTTGCCGAGCGGCGCGGGGGGGATCGCCGAGAGCAAGCGCGCGCGGTTTTTCGCGGTGACGACCTCGCCGCGCTTGGCGGCGCGCTCCATCGTCGAGTAGCCGAAGTAGGGGATGAGGAGCGTCAGGCTGCGGCAGCCCTCTTTGACGAGCCCGCAGGCGAGGTCGAAGACGTCGAGGCAGGCGCCGTCGTCGATCGTGCCGCCCACGACGACCGCGTCGCGCCCGGCGACCGGCGACGCGATGCGGACGTAGCGCTCGCCGTCGGGGAAGACCTCGCGCTCGACCGAGCCCGCGGGCAGGCCCGAGGCCCGGCAGAGGTCCTTCGCGAGACGGTCGTAGGAGGGGACGGAGAAGATGAGCGGTTTCATGCTTTCGCCTCCGCGACGCCGCGCTTTTCGAGGGCCAGCCGATTCTTGAGATCGTAGAGACCTTGCTCGAGCCCGACGGGATAGCGGTGCGGGTTCACCAGGCGCTTCACGCCCTCGTGGAAGGACGCGAGCTCCTTCTGCGCGCGGGCGCGGATGCCGTCCAGTTTGGGAGGGGCGTAGACGAGCCGGCCCTTCCGGAACACCGGCACCAGCAGGTCCTCGTGGGAGGACGAGTCGTGCAGCCGCATGCGGCGCGTCGGGTCGAACGGGTCGACCATCACCGGATCGGCGCCGGGCGGGTTCAGGGAGTCGAAGATCATGTCGGCGATCGCCCCGCCCGCGCCCGCGTAGCGCCGCACCTGGAGGACGCCCGGGATCGAGACCTTCGCGGCCTGCTCGGAGAGCTTGATGCGGTGGCGCCACGGACCGCCGGGCGCGCGGATCGCCGAGAGCTTGTAGACGCCGCCGAGCGCGGGCTGGTCGTGCGCGGTGACGAGCTTGGTGCCCACGCCCCAGACGGCGATCTGGGCGCCCTGCTCGCGCAGGCTCGCGATCAAATGCTCGTCCAAGTCGTTCGTCGCGAAGATCTTGGCGTCTTTGAACCCGGCGGCGTCGAGGATCTTGCGGGCCTCGATGGAAAGATACGCGAGGTCGCCGGAGTCGAGCCGCACGCCGACCATGCTGCGGCCTTGGGACTTCAACCATTTACCGGCCTCGCACGCCTTCTTCACGCCCTCGAGCGTGTCGTAGGTGTCGACGAGGAAGACACAGTTGTTGGGGAGAGCCTTTGCATAGGTCATGAAGGACTCGAGCTCGTCGTCGAAGGACATCACCCAGGAGTGCGCGTGCGTGCCTTTCACGGGGATGCCGTAGCGTTTGCCCGCGAGCACGTTCGAGGTGGCGGCGCAGCCGCCCACGTAGGCGGCGCGGCTCGCGGTGAGCGCGCCGTCGACGCCCTGGGCGCGGCGGAGGCCGAACTCCACGACGGGAGCGCCGTGCGCGGCGAGGTTCATGCGGGCCGACTTCGTCGCGATGAGCGTGTTGAAGTTGAGGAGGTTGAGGAGCGGCGTCTCCAGCAGTTGGCACTCGACGAGCGGGCCTTGGATGCGCAGGAGGGGCTCGTGGGGGAAGACGAGGCGGCCTTCCTCGATCGCGTCGACGTCGCAGGCGAACTCGAGCTTGCCGAGATAGTCGAGGAACGCCTTTTCGAACAGCGGCTTGTCGTCGTTGCCGCGGATTGTGGCGAGATACTCCAGGTCGGAGGCGTCGAAACGGAAGGCCTTGAGGTATTCGACCGCGGCTTCCAGCCCGCAGGCGAGGGCGTAGCCGCCTTGAAACGGGTTCTTGCGGAAGTGGAGGTGGAAGACGCCCTCATGCTTCGTCATGCCGGACTTCCAGTAGCCGTAGGCCATCGTCAGCTGGTAGAGGTCGGTCAGGAGCGCCAAGCCGTTCATAGACCCTCCATGCGCACGACGCGCAGCGGGTGCCGCGAGATCCGGATCGTCGCGACCTGCCCGAAGTGGAACGGGACGTCCTTGAGCGAGTCGACGTCGAGCATGCCGTCGGCGTCGTTTAACGAGCGCACGCGCAGCGTCTCGCCGGCCTTGAGGCGGCCGCGGCCCAGCTTCAGGCGCCGGCCTCGCGGAAACGGCTCAGTGAGCGCCCAGCGCGCCGGGCCGCCCTCGGCGGTGAACGGGGGCCCGTAGTGGCCGTACCAGCCCGTCGAGCCCGCGGGCGTGCTGACGAGGAGG
>JACRDR010000204.1 GCA_016212845.1 Elusimicrobiota bacterium | reverse complement strand
GGAGCTCATGCCCGCGACGTGGAGGAACATCGCGGTCGAGTCGTCCGGCACAGCCGAGAACCCGCCGCCCATGGCCGCCGCGCGAGGCGAGACCATGGGCTCCTGGAAGGCCGCCCGCGCGCAGGGCGCGAGCAGCGCGAGCAAGGCGGCGGTCGCCGTCATCAGTCGTCTAGTAGGCATAGCGTGCGAGCGATGCCTGACGGCGGCGCTGCGTTCTCACACCGTACCAAACTCCTTCACGAATCCAAGGGACCGCCGCAACGTTTTCGTAACAGCCCGAGCCGCGCTGCCGTCCCCGTTTTGTCGAACGGGTTTTACGCGCCGGTCGTGGCTTCTCGCGAGCGGGCGGGTTAACATGTGTCCGGTGAACGGTTCTTCCGACTCCCGCTTGACGGGCTCGCTCCCCGGGCAGCGCTGGGGCATCCTCCTCGCCGGCGGCGAGGGAGAGCGTCTGAAGGCGTTCACGCGGGCCTGGACCGGCGAAGCGACCCCCAAACAGTACTGCGAGTTCACGGGCGGCCGCAGCATGCTCGAGCACACCGCCGAGCGCGCCTCCGGGGTCGTCTCCCCCAACCGCATGGTTACCGTCATCGGCCGCGGCCACTGGCGCTACCTCGAGCGCCACCGCCGGCAGACCGTCCCGGGACTCGTGGTCGAGCAGCCCATGTCCCGCGACACCGGACCCGGCGTTTTCCTGCCCCTTACCTACGTCCTGGCGCTGGACCCGCAGGCGACCGTCGCCGTTTTCCCATCGGACCACTTCATCCAGCCGCCCGAGGCGTTCCGCGACCGGCTCGAGGAGGCGGTCAACCTCGCCGAACGCCTCGCCGACCGCATCGTCCTCTTGGGCGCGGCTCCGGACCGGCCCGAGCCCGAATACGGGTGGATCGAGACCGGCGAACGCGTCCCCGGAGCTTCCGCGGAAGTCCGCGCGGTGACCCGCTTCGTGGAGAAGCCCGTTCTCGCGGAAGCGGCGGCGCTGCACCGCGCCGGCGCGCTCTGGAACACCTTCATCATGGTCTTCAAGGGAGAGACCCTCTGGAACCTCGCGGGCCGCTGCCTGCCGTCGATGATGAGCCGCTTCCACGAGCTGCGGCTCGGCCTCGAGGGACGCGGCGAACTACCCGACCTCGGCCGCCTGTACGAGGGACTCGAGCCGGCCAACTTCTCGCGGGACCTCCTGACCCTCGCCGCGCCGCGCTGCGTCGCCATGCCGCTCTCCGGCGTCCAGTGGAGCGACTGGGGGCGCCCGGAGCGCATCGCCGAGACGCTCAACGTCCTCGGCGGAGAAAGCACGGCGACCCTCGCCCGATCGGCGGAGCTATGCTCGGCTGGCCTTTCAACGCCGCGCTGACGGTCGGCCTTCTCGCGGCGGCGGACTTCCTGCTCGCCTGCGCCGCCGGGCTCTTCGACGACGACCTCTAGCCGTCTTCCCCGCATCGGTGCCCCGCCGCTATACGCCGCCGGAATATCCGCGCCTACAATGCCCCCGAGCGGCCGGCGTTTGACCGCGAACGACTTCAAGGGGGATCCTCTATGTGCGGGATCGTCGGCTATATCGGCGCGCGGCCTGCGGCGCCCATCCTAACGGCGGGGCTGCGCCGCCTGGAGTACCGCGGCTACGACTCGGCGGGCCTCGCCGTAGTCTCGAACGGCAATCTTTCGGTCGTCCGGGCGGTCGGCAAGCTGGGCGAACTGGAGGCCCTGCTCTCCGGCCGCGCGCTGCCCGGCTCGATCGGGCTCGGACACACGCGCTGGGCGACGCACGGGCGGCCTTCTACGGCCAACGCCCATCCGCACGTCGACTGCTCGGGCAGGCTAGCGGTCATCCATAACGGCATCATCGAGAACTACGCGACGCTCCGGACGGAGCTCGCGGCCCGGGGGCACCGCTTCGCCTCGGAGACGGACACCGAGATCGTGGCGCACCTCATCGAGGAGAAGCTCAAAGGCCTCGGCGAGCCGGGCGAATACACGCTGCGCGAGGCGGTACGGCTCGCCCTCGCGGACGTGACCGGCGCCTACGCGCTGGCCGTGCTCTGGCACGAGCGCCCGCGCGAGATCGTCGCCGCCAAGACCGCCTCCCCCCTGGCCATCGGTCTGGGCCAAGGCGAGACCTTTCTGGCTTCCGACGTCCCGGCCTTCCTGGAGCATACGCGCGACGCGGTGTTCTTAGACGACGGAGAGCTCGCCGTGCTCGGCCCCGGCCGCGCGGAATTCTTCGGCCTCGACGGACGCCGGATCGAGAAGAAGCCCGTCCGCATCCAATGGGACCGCGGCGCGGCCGAGAAAGCCGGCTACCGGCACTTCATGCTCAAGGAGATCCACGAGCAGCCCACGACCGTGGACGCGACGCTCCGCGGAAGGCTCGCGCCGCTCATGGACGGGGTCCTCGAGCGCGAGGCGGGGCTGCCCGCGGAAGTGCTCGCGGGCGTCAAGTCCGTCCACTTCGTCGCCTGCGGCACGGCGCACCACGCCGCGATGGTCGGCAAGTACCTGCTCGAGCGCTACGCCCGGATCCCCTGCCAGGTCGAGACGGCGTCGGAGTTCCGCTACCGCGAGCCGCTGGTCGGGCCGGACACGCTGGTGATCGCGATCTCCCAGTCCGGAGAGACCGCGGACACTCTCGCGGCGGTAAAGCTCGCGAAAGAAGCCGGCGCGCGCGTGCTCTCGGTCTGCAACAGCGTGGGCTCGGCGCTCACGCGCGCCGCGGACTACAACCTGTATACCCACTGCGGGCCGGAGTGCGGCGTCGCGTCGACGAAGGCCTTCGTCGGGCCGCTCGTGGCGCTCTTGGTCTTCACGCTGCACGCCGGCGCCCTCCGCGGCGCGCTCAAGGAGGCGGAGGCGGCCGAATGGGTGCGGGAGCTTCAGCGCCTTCCGGGGCTGCTGCGAGAGCTCCTGGCGATCGACCCGTCCGTCCGCGAGCTGGCGCGGACCTTCGTGAAGGCCGAGCACTGCTTGTTCATCGGCCGCACGTTCAACTACCCGACCGCGCTCGAGGGAGCCCTCAAGCTGAAGGAGATCTCCTACATCCACGCCGAGGGCTACGCGGCCGGCGAACTCAAGCACGGGCCCATCGCCCTGCTGTCGGAAGGCGTCCCGGTGGTGGCGCTCGCGACCCGCTCCAAGACGTTCGAGAAGGTGCTCTCCAACATCGAGGAGGCGAAAGCCCGCCACGCCCGCGTGATCGCCCTCTGCTCCCAGGGAGAGTCCCGGCTCTACGGCCGCGCGGACCACGTCGTCGAGCTGCCGCACGTGCCGGAGTTCCTCTCGCCGGTGCTCAACGTCGTGCCGCTGCAGCTCCTGGCCTACCACGTCGCCGACCTGCGAGGCTGCGACGTCGATCAGCCCCGCAACCTCGCCAAGAGCGTCACGGTCGAGTAGGGCCGCCGGAAAGCGGAGAGGCCCACGGCGATCGCCGCGGGCCTCTCGCAGTTCAGATTCAGCGGGCGGAGGGAATCGAACCCCCGTCTCGAGCTTGGGAAACTCTCATTCTTCCACTGAACTACGCCCGCGAAAACGTCGCGCCTGACGACAGGTCGGAGCCTGGTCAGGCGCGAACAATCTTGTCTTTGCCGTCGACGACCCGCGCGCACGTGTTGCGGGTATCGACGACCAGCTGCGCGTGCTTGACGATCCAGTTCCAGTCGTAGCTGGAGTGGTCCGTCGCGATCAACACCGCGTCCGCGCTCCCCACTTCGGCTTCGGTCAGCGCGACCGCCTTCACCTTGAGGTGCTTGTAGTGGCGCGTCGGCGGGATCGCGGGGATGTAAGGGTCGTTGTAGACGATCTTCGCCCCCTTCTCCTGCACGATCTCCATGAGCCTAAACGCCGGGGACTCGCGCGGATCGTCGATGTCGCGCTTGTACGCGAGCCCGAGCAGAAGTATCTTCGCGCCCTCGAGGGTCTTGCCCCGCTCCTTGAGCGCGCGCTCGAGCTTGCCGACCACGTAGTACGGCATCTGCGTGTTCAGCTCGCCCGCGAGGTCGATGAAGCGCGTGTTGAACTGATACTCGCGCGCCTTCCACGACAGGTAGAACGGGTCGATCGGAATGCAGTGGCCGCCGAGGCCGGGCCCCGGGTAGAACGCCTGGAAGCCGAAGGGTTTGGTCGCCGCCGCGTCGATCACCTCCCAAACGTCGATCCCCATCCGGTCGAAGCACATCTTCAGCTCGTTCACGAGAGCGATGTTGACGCAGCGGTAGATGTTCTCGAGCAGCTTGGCCGACTCCGCGGCCTCGAACGACGAGACCTCGACGACCTTCACCACCGCCGCGCCGTAGAGAGCCGACGCCGCCTGCCGCGAGCCGGGGTCGTTGGCCCCGACCACTTTCGGAATGTCCTCGTTCGTGAAGTGCTTGTTGCCCGGGTCTTCCCGCTCCGGAGAGAACGCCAGGAAAAAGTCCTTGCCGAGCCGCAGCTTCGACTTCTCGAGCTCGGGCTTCATGATCTCCCGGGTCGTGCCGGGGTACGTCGTGCTTTCCAGCACGATCAGCTGCCCGGCCCGCAGGTTGTCGCCGGCGAGCTTGGCGGTCGCTCTAATAAAGGAAAGGTCGGGGCGGCCGTCGGCCGTCAGCGGCGTCGGCACGCAGATGATGATCGCGTCCATCCCGGACAGCCGCTTGAAATCGCTCGTCGCGTCGAGCCGCTTCGCCTTCTTCAGCGCCAGCAGCATCTCCGTCTTCACCGACTTGATGTAGGATTCGCCCTTCTGGATCTTCTTGACCTTGCTCTCGTCGATGTCGAAGCCGGTCACCGCGAACCCGCGGGACGCGAACAGCCGCACGAGCGGCAGTCCGACGTAGCCGAGTCCGATGACGCCGACCTTCGCCTCTCTCGTCCGGATCTTCCACAGCAGGCTCTCCAGCGTCGACTGCTGGGCTGCGGCCGCCGTGCCGCTGCCGCCGCTTCCGTTGTGAGGCTTGGCCGAGCTTCTGGGGCGAAGGAGTACCTTTTGCATGACGGCCATTGTAGTGAGCCCGTAGGAGTCTTCACATGGACGCCGCGTGAACAAAACGTGCCCGCTCCATGCCGAACTTCGGGAGGGTCAGTTTTTCGGAGCGAGGGCGGCTTCGCAGCCTTTGAGGCCGGCCTTGGCTTCCTTCAGAGCCGGGTCGAGTTGAACGGCTTCGCGGAACCACCGGGCGGCGGTCTCGAAATCGCCGGAATAATACGCGGGCAGGCCCTTTTCGTAGGAGTACTTCGCGCGCCGGCGGCGCCAGGCTCTCGAGAGCCTCGCGCGGTCCGCGGCCCGGAGGGCGTCTTCGTCCTTCTGCACGGATTGGAGCATCCGGTCGAGGCGGAAATCCTTGTCCTCGGCGAAGACCTGGCGCAGGAGCTCCTGGGAGCCGCCCGTCTCGGGGCTGCCGGAGGGGCCCGGAGAGAGCCGCGGGCTCGCGACGTCGATGCGCAGGACGCGCGCGATCAGCTTTTCCTGCTCCGGGGAGGAGTCCAGCCCTTCGGCGGAGCGCTTGCGGCGCTGGAAGCGCTTGTCGTCCTCCGCCCGCTTGAACAGTTCGCTGAGGACCGGGTCCTTCGGCGAGACCTCGAGGCCGTGCGTGGCGTGCAGCGCGGCCGTGAGAAAGTCGCCGGAGCGCAGCGACTCCTTCGATAGAATCGTCAGGGCCAAGAGAGCGAGCTCTCCCGCCTGCCGCTGCCCCGAGGCGTGGGCCGAGGCCCAGTCGTCGGAAGCGCCCACCAGGTCGCCCGAGAAGAACTTGTCGCAGCCGGAGCCGAGCAGCCCCGAGGCGTCGAGCGGCGCCTCGCCGGAAGCTTTGGCGGCGGAGGCCGGCGCGGCGGCGAGCAGCAAGGCGAGGAGCGCCGCGATCACTTGTCCTCCAGGAACGGGTCGACCGCCGGCAGCGGCGCGTTTTCGTCGAGTTCCTTTCCGTCGCGGCGCTTGCCCAGCGGGGCGCCGGCCTTCACTCGGTCGAGCTCCTTTTTCGCCTCGGCGACGTCGACGGCGAGCGGCTCGTAGCGCGAAATGACCCGCTCCAGGACGGAGATCGCGTACTTGCGGGTGAGACGGCCCGCCTGCTTTTGCGCGTCGTACCAGCGCATGAGACGATCATACATCGCCGCGGCCTTGCGGCGGGAGAATTCTTGCGGCGTGACGCGCGCCTGGGCGCGGTTGAACCGGTAGGTGAGGCCCACCCAGTGCCCGAAGTCGAGCTCCCCGAGCATCTTCCAGCTGTAGGCGAACTCCCAGTTGAGCCCGACGATCCCGAGGCCCGCGCTGAAGCCGTGCTCCGCCCCCTCCGTCGTGGAAAAGCCGGCGCGCACGACCAGATCGGTCCATTGGACGCGGGCGGCGGTCACCTCGAGCCCGCCGCGGAGGCTGGGGTCGCCCTCGTGGCGCTCGACGAGGTCGGCAGAAGCGGTGAGGCGGTCCACCGGCTCGTAGGCGGCGCCCACGCGCAGCGTCACCGGCATCGCGATGCGCTCGCGGCCGAAGCCCATGGCCGGGCCGAGGTTCTGCAGCGTGGCGCCCAAACGCCAGCGGTCGCGCTCCCAGTGTCCCGCGAGGTCGAAAACGTAGCCGTTCGTCGACTCGACCTCGATTTCCCGCCGGACGACCCGCGCCCCGCCGCCGAGGCGGACGCGGCCGTCGAGGAGGTCGACCGGGAAATCGCGCGCGGCGGCGAAGGAGACGAGCAGGTCTCGCGCGCCGTAGGGGTCCTTCGTGCCTTCCCCCAGGTTGTTCACGTGCTCGATCTTCCCGTAGTCCAGCATCGAGACGCCGACGCCGCCGCTCCAATGGTCGCCGAAGTGGCGGGCGAAGTTCACGTCGTAGAGGCGCAGGTCTCCGAAGAAGCTCCTCTCCGAAAACGCCAGTTCGTGGCGCGGAAGCTGCCGGAGGCCCGCCGGATTCCAGCGGACGGCATTGGCGTCGTCGGCCACCGCGGTGAACGCGCCGGACACGCCCGCCGGACGCGCGCCCGTCTCGACGTTCAAGAAATCGGCTCCGGAATAGGCGCGCGCCTCCGCCGCGGCAAGCGTCGCGGCCCAAAAGACGATCGCGGCCGCTTTCAGAACGCCACCTACCTCTTCTTCAGGAGGATCCGCGCCGGCTCGTTCTGGCCGCCCACTTCGCGCCTGCCGGTGTCCGCGTGGAAGAGGTACAGGAGCTCGGCGCCGGTCGCGGGGTCGACGAGGCCCGCGCTGTAGCTCACGTCGCAGCCGCGCCCCTCGCAAAGCCCCACGCGCCAGCGGGCTTCCTCCGGGAGAGGCGCTCCCGGCGGGGTCATGAGGGCCAGGCGGGAACGAACCGTTCCGTCGCGGCCCACGGGCCGGTCCTGCACGAGCTTGAGGGCTTGGTCGGCCAAGGTTGGCGGGTGCAGAGGCTCCGCCGGCGCTCCCGGAGCGGCCTGCGCGGCCGCCCTAAAGGGCTCTCCGGAACCTCCGGTTCCGGCTGGGGCCGCCTTGGGAGCGGATCGCGGGCGCAGGCTCAAGCCGATGCCGAGGACCGCGAGCACGGCCACGCCGATGAGGGCCGTCTTCGCCTGCTGGCGCAGGCGCGCCATCTCGCGCCGCGTCTGCTCGAGTTCCTCGTTCGGCGCGGCGGCCGCCGGCGCGGCGGAGAACACGGGAGCGGGAGAGGCGGCGGCGGGCGCCGGCGCGGCGCCCAAATCCAGGTCGGCCGGCTGCTCCATCTCGAGCGAGCCTT
>JACRDR010000200.1 GCA_016212845.1 Elusimicrobiota bacterium | reverse complement strand
TTCGCCCGAGGGGTCCATCAAGACGAACGACGGCGAGGCCTTCGCCTTCGCCATGTCGGCGTCGGCTTCCGCGCCGGACACGAAGCCCTGCTTGCCTTCGGCGGAGGAAAGCACCGACAGCCACACGACGCCCTTGGCCGTGTACTGGGCCTGGAGCTTCTGCATGTTGCCGGAGCCGTAGTGCTTCTTCACGAAAGGGCAGTCTTTGTTGTGCCACTCGAGCACGACGGTCTTGCCCTTGAAGTCGGAGAGGGAGTGCTTGGCGCCCTTGGAGTCGACGGCGGAGAACGCGGGGGCGTCTTGGCCGACCTTGGCGTCGGCGGCGAACGCGGGAGCGGCGACGGCGAATGCGGCGGCGGCGAGCAGGGTCTTCATCATGCGGCCAGGCTACCTATTCGGCGCGACCGCCTCAACCACGAGGGAAGGCGTCAGCACCGTCGGCAGGAGCTTCGGCGGGCGGCCGGGCGAGTACACGGCGTAGACCGGCACCCCGTCGCGACCGAGCCGCTCGAGCGCCTCCGTGATCGCGGCATCGCGCGACGTCCAGTCGGCCTTGAGGAGCGCCAGGCCGGGGCGCTGAAGCGCGGATCTAGCCTCGCCGCGCTCGAGCACCATGCGTTCGTTCACCTGGCAGGTGACGCACCACGCGGCGGTGAAATCGACGAAGACGTCCTCGCCGCGGGACAAATGCGACTCCAAGGCGGCGGCGGAGTAAGGCTCCCAACCCAGTTTCGCGCCGCCCTTGAGCACGCCCAATTGGAGCGCGAGCACCCACGACAACCAGATGCCGGTCGCGAACATCGGGACCGACAAGACGCGCTTGAACGTCTCCATCCACGCCCCAGGCCTGGGCAGGAGACCCAGTCCCGCCGGGAACGCCGAGAGAGCCGCGTAGGGCAGGCTCATGCCCAGCCCGAGCGCGGTGAAGACCGCGAAGGAGGCCGCGGGCGGCAGCGCCAGAGCGGCGCCGAGCGCCGCTCCCATGAACGGCGCGGTGCACGGCGTCGCGACGACAACGGCGAGCGCCCCCGAGGCGAACGAGCCGCCGAGGCCTTGGGCGCCCGTCGTGAACGCGCCGAGGCGCGTCAGCCCGGCGCCGATCTCGAATAAGCCGGCGAGGTTGAGCCCGAGCGCGAAAAAGAGCGCCGCGAGCCCCGCGAGCACGAAGGGCGACTGCAGCTGGAAGCCCCAACCGAGCCGGTGCCCCTGCGCGCGCAGCAAGAGAAGCAGGCCGGCGACGGCCCAAAACGAGGCGACCACGCCCGCCGAATATGCCAGCCCCTGCGCGCGGGCGGACTCGCGTTTGGACTCGAGAAAGCCGAGGATCTTGATCGACAGCACGGGCAGCACGCACGGCATCAGGTTCAGCAGCAGCCCGCCCAAGAACGCGAGCCCGAGCGCGGCGCCGAGCCCGGCGCCGCCGAGCCCCACCGGCACGTCCACCGCGTAGCCGGCTCCGCCCTCGAGCGCGAGCACGCCCGAAAGCCGCTCGGGCGTCGCCTCCGGGGAGAGCGGCAGCCGCAGCTCGAAACCGCCCTCCTTCGTGGTGAGCGCCTGCTCCGCCGCGTTATCCAATACGAGCGGCTCCCCCGGAAAAAAGAACGCCGCCTGCGGCGCGGGCAGGCCGACGGCGAGGCGGATCGCCTCCGTTTCGCGCGTCGCGCGCAGGGCCACGCCGTCCGGCCGCGCCGGGAAGCGCCCTTCCGATATTTTTTCGACCGCCGCCCACGCCGCGGAGCGGCGCCGGGGGCCCGCGCCGACGCGCAGCTCGAAGCGCCCCTTGGCCGGGACGCACTCCTCTTGGCACACGAGCCACTCGGCGTCGAGCGTCGCGCGGCCTTCTTTGGCGCCCGGCGAGAGACGCGCGGGGATCATGAGCGGCGTTTCCTGGGCGTAGCCGAAGTTCACGAGCGGACCGACGGGCAAGCGCGAAGGCGTCGGGTAGGACGGCTCGCCGGTCTCGAGGCCCGTCGTCTTCCATCTGAGGATCGGAGCGGAGCCGGAGTCGCCCGCGTTCTTCCAGTAGACGTGCCACTCGGGGTCGGGCTTGAGGACGAGCGCGAGGCGGAAGGCGGCGCCGGGCTCCGACGAGTCGCGCTCGGCGACGAGCCGGGCCTCGCTGTGGGCGGCCCTCACTCGAAAAGGCGAGTGACCCGGCCTTCGACGAGGTAGAACTCGGAGTCGTCGCCGGGCTTCACGTCGCCGTAGATCGCCGAGAGGCTCACCGCGTCGGCGAGATGCGGGAGGTAGCTCTCCATACCGTCCTTGCGGGCGCGCAGGATCAGGTAATGGGAGCGGACCGCGCGGCCGGCCCAGCTCTCGCGGTGCTTCTGCAGGGCGGCGTAGATCGAAGCGGTCAGCGGCGTGGCCGCCGGCGGCGTCACGAACTTCCCGGCGAGCGGGCTGCGCGCTTTCGCGCCGTCGAGCTCCGCGAGGCCGGCCTTCTCGAGAGCGGCGAGAGCTTTCGCCACCGCGGCGGCGGGCTTGCCCGAGAATTTGGAGAGTTCGGCCTTCGTCAGCCAGCCCTGCGTATTCGCCAGGACCGCATGGCAGACGTAGGCGACCGGCTCCTTGGCGAGAAGGCCGTACTGGTCCAGAGAAAGCTGCACCTTGCGCTGGCCGATCGCCTGCCGCGACGCGGTCTCGGCGAGGAGCCAGCTGGGGGGCGCCGGGTCCGTCTTCGCCCCGCCGGCGGCGAGGTCCAGCAGGCGGTCGCTGCCGAGCACCGAGCGAAGGTAGGCGCGGACGAGCTCGCGGGCCTGCGCCGAGCCGGGCTCGAGGCCCAGGGCCGACAGGAGCGGCTCCAGGCGCTTGGGCTGAGGCAGGCTCTGCCCGCGCTCGAGCTTCAAGTAGTTCGGGAAGGAGAGGCCGAGGGCGCGGCGGCCGTCGCGGCCCTTGTAGAAGCCGAAGGGCGTCGGAAAGCCCGCGGACTCGCGCTGACGGACCAGGACGGCCGAGAAATCGGTCTTACCCGCCACGGCCCGATCCTACTAAATACGTCTAGTCGGTGAGCGCGCCGCCGTCGCCGAAGCGAGCGCGCGTCTCGCCGGCGGCCCTCAGCATCGGCACTTCGGCGCGGCCTTGCTTGAGCTGGTAGTGGGCCTGGATCTTCGTCGCGTGCTTGGTCGTGCCGTCGACCGCCGAGACAAAGTCGCCCGTGAGGTCCAACGGGTCCATGAACTGCACGAGGACGCGGATCACGTCCTGCGGCGGAAGTCCGCTTCGGTTCTTGTGGCTCGTCGCCTTCGCCAGCGACGCGGAGCGGGCCTCGGGCGTCTGGTGGCTCACCGAGGCCTCGGCCAGGTCGGCCGCGAGGCCGCCCGCCTCGACGGCGAGCTTGCGCAGCCAGCCGAGGTCGCCGGAGGTCGCGCCGTCGTTCGAGATGCCCAGCTCCTCCTTCGCCTTTCGCTCGTCGAACTCGAGCTTGCCGTCGCGGTAGGTGCCGTTCGAGGCCAGCCACGCCGCCCAGTCGCGGTCGGCGATCGGCACCGCGCGCGAAAACGCCTGGAGAACCTGCGGGATCGTGGCCGAGAGCGCCTCTTTGACCGCCTTCTGGTTCATCACGAGGGTAAACGAAGTCCAGCCCTTTTGGTCCGAGGGATCCCGAGGTTCGGGACTCTCCGAGTACGCGGGGACCGGCTTCACCGGGGGCAGGAAGCGCTCGGCCGGAATCTCCATCGACCGGTCCGTCCGCCCGGTCCTGGCGACGCCCGCCAGGCGCAGCACCGAGTTGGCGTCCTCCGTGATCATCCGCACGGAGGAGGCCGGCAGCCGGAGAAAGCCCTGGTTGTGGACGTAGACCGCGATCGGGTCGACGTGGGAGATGCCGTCCGGCGCCATGGTGATCACGTCCACGTTTCGGCTCTCGAGGTCTTTGACGATCGGGCCGATGAACGGCGCATTGAAGTACTCGACGTTCGGCGAACGGTTCGCGCTGTTGAACTCGAACACGCCGCCGTCGCCGGTGAAGCGCGTCACCGAGTCCTTGGACAGGTTCTCGTTGAGAGTGCGGCTCACGAAGAACGGGATGTTGATCGGGAAGCTCTTCGCGTAGCCCTGGTAGTCGGAGCGGGCCGCGTAATCCGCGTCGCCCAGGTGCTCGGCGGTCAGGTTCTGCAGCTTGTCGTACGCCTCGAGCGATTCCTCGCGGGAGGTCGTGGTGGTCTGCACCTTCAGGCCGTAGCGGGTGAGCAGTATGAAGTTTCCGCGCAGCGCCTCGGCGAGCGCCTCCGCCTCTTCCCGTTTGGTCGGGTCGATCACGTACTCGAGGAGGAGCCTCCGCCCGTCCGACTTCGCGCTCGAAAATCCGATGTAGGCGCTCGTGTAGCGATGGAGCCGGCCCGCGATCTGCCGCCGCACCAAGGTGGACAGGATGTTCGCGCCCTTTTCGGCGAATTCGATCGGCGGGAACGTTTGCGAGAACCCCACGGACTTAGACACGACCTGGACGAAGTCCACGCGGAAGCGAAAGCGCACGCGCTTCTCGTCGAGCCGCCACAGCGTCATGCTCGAGGCGCCGTTCTTGCTCTTGCTGTAGCCCAGAGATATCGCCATGTCCGAAGCGGCCGCCCCGGCCCCCGCGCCGTAGTTCAAATTGACCGTCAGGGGAAGCCGCCACAGCTCGCCCTTCTGCATGTTCGCGATGCTCTCCGCCGAGATCGGAACGATGAAGTTCCCGATCCCCTCCAAGTGCCCCGGCAGGATCGGAACGACGACCTTGATGTCGGTCACGTTCACCAGGCGGTCCAGCTCGTTGCAGCTCGAAAAGGTGCCCAGGCGGCGCGCGACCGTCGATTTGCCCGACATGCTCGCGCCGAAGGCGACCGATCCGGAGACGTCGTCCCCCATGGGGATAGGCTTGCCGTAGTTCCAGCCGAACTCGAGCTTCTCTTCGTCCAAGAGGACGAGCTCGTTGTTTACGTCCGCTTCCATCCGCCGGCTAACGCCCAAAGTCGCGCGCGGGCCGTTGCCGCCGAAATGGAAATCGTGGTTCAGCCGGATGTGGCGGCAAAGCTGGTCGAGCACGTCTTTGCGGCGCTGTTCGTCCATCCGGCGCCGGTCCTGGTTGGCGTAGTCGCCTTCCGAACTGCCGGTCGGCGCCGAAGGAGAGGGTGGAGTGACTTCCGGGACGGTCCACTGGGTCGGTTCCACGCTATCGTCGTCCGGATCGGCCGCGAAAAGCGGATTATTAAGGAGGAGGGGTAAAACGAGGGCTGCGGCGATGCCGGGATATCGCATACCCTCATTTTAGGGCGTACGGGGGATTCCCGGATGGGGCCTAAGCCCTAGGTTGAATGGTCTTTGGGCCTATTCGCGGCGGGATATAAAACAAGAGCCCCGGATCGGTTTCCCGATCCGGGGCTCTCTGTTCAGTGGTTCGTTAGATCTTTCTAACGTTCACGGCGCGCGGGCCCTTCTCGGACTCCTGCACGTCGAATTCCACAGCCTGGTTTTCCGCGAGAGAGCGGAAACCCTCACCCTGGATCGCCGTGTGATGAACGAAAAGGTCCTTGGACCCGTCGTCCGGCGTGATGAAACCGAAGCCCTTCTGATCGTTGAACCACTTCACTTTGCCTTTAGCCATGCTATTTGTTGATCCTCTTGTTAACGACTAACTACGTGCTGCCCATACATTCTAGCACGAAACCGGCCGAAAACAACGCCGATTTTCGCCTAAAGTTCGAGTTCTTCGCCTACCCCCCCGCGGAGGGCTCGGTCATAGATCCGGGACGCGGTCGCCATATCCTCGAGGGCGATGCCGAGATTGATGGCCATGGTGCGCTCGAAGGGCGTCTTGCGGCCCTCCTTGCGGCCCACGACGAGGTCGGCGAGCTCGGCGTACGCCTTGGGGGTGCGCTGGAAATAGCCTTCCCGGCGGTAATACTCCATCTGCTCGAGATCGTCGGTGGCGAGCTTTTCCACCTCGAGCATCGAGGCCGGAGTCCAGTACGAGTCGAAGTCGACCGCGGAGGCGAAACCGCCCGCCTTGAGCCAGCCGGACTCGATGACCGGGGTCGGCTTCTTGAGGATCGGACCGCTGGTCACCACGATGTCGAGGCCGACCACCGCCTCCTCGGGCCGGCAGACCGGGAGTACGTCGAGATCGAGTTGTTCCGACATTTCCTCGCAAAATTTGCGGGCGACGTCCGGCCGGATATCGAACGCCTTCACGGTTTCCAGCTCGAAAAGACAGGCCAAGGCCTCCAGGTTGGAGCGGCCCTGCACTCCGCAGGCGAGGATGCCGCACGTCTTCGAGTCGGGCCGGGCGAGATACTTGGCCGAGAGCGCCGTCGCCGCCCCGGTCCGCATCGCGGTGATCCAGGTGCAATCCATGACCGCCAGCGGCAAGCCGCTGTCCGTATCGTTTAGGATCAGCAGCCCGGAGATGTAGGGCAGCCCCTTGTCCAGGTTGCCCGGAAAGCCGGAAACCCATTTCATCCCGGCCGCCTTCAGGGCGGGGATCTGGGCGGGCATGGCGTGGATGAACGAGTCCGTCTTGGGGTGGATGCCGGGCTTGGGCGGCATCTCGGTGCGGCCGGCCGCCTTTTCCCGGAACATCTCCTCGAGGGTGTCGATGATCTCCTTCATCGACAACCCGACCTTTTCGACGTCCCGCCGCGACAAGTAAAGCATTACGCCGCCTGAAGCTTCTCGAGCGCCTTCAGCGCCTTGTCGGTGTTGGTCACGCCGAGCAGGATGCGGCAGGAGTGGCCGTGCAGAGCGGTGCCGTAGACGTTCGTGATGTTGATCCCGGCCTTGCCGAGCGTGTCCGAGATACTGGCGAGAGCGCCCGGCTTGTCGGGCACCTCGATGGAGATGAGCTTGGTCTCGACGCTGGCGAAGCCGGCCTTGGTGAGCACGCCGGAAAAGTCGCCGTCCGGCTCCACCGCGATGCGGACCAGCGCCGAGTCGTCGCGGACCTCGGAGCTGATGCCGAGGAGGTTGATGCCCTCTTGGGAGAACAGCTTGGCGACGCTGCCCAGCGCGCCCGGCTCGTTGGCCAGGAAGACGCTGTACTGCTTCAAAACTTGGACTTTCATGGTTGGATTCTACCTCTTAGTCTTTGGCCCGCGCGTATTGTTTAGGCCACGGAATGTCCGCCCCGAGCACCTTGGCGGCGCGCAGCGGCCAATACGGGTCGCGCAGGAGCTCGCGCGCGAGCAGGACGACGTCCGCCTGCCCCGAGGCGACGATCTTCTCCGCCTGCTCGGGCTTCGTGATGAGCCCCACCGCGCCGGTGGGCACCTTCGCCTCTTTGCGGATCGTCTCCGCGAAGGGCACCTGGTACCCCGGCCCGACCGGGATGCGGGCCTTCGGCACGTTGCCGCCGCTCGAGCAGTCGATCAGGTCGACACCGGCCTCCTTCAAGGCCCGGCAAAGCTCGACCGCGTCCGGCACGTCCCAGCCGCCGTCGGCCCAGTCGGTCGCCGAAATGCGCGCGAAGAGGGGCAGCTCTTTCGGCCACTCCGCCCGGGCCGCGCGCGCGATGTCGAGCGCCAGCCGCATCCGGT
>JACRDR010000201.1 GCA_016212845.1 Elusimicrobiota bacterium | reverse complement strand
GTAGCGGACGCGCCAGGAGGTGTTGCCGAGCAGGAAGACGTCGCCGGCTAGAGACTCGATCGCGAAGTCCTCGTTTACCGTGCCGACGAACGTGCCCTCGTCCTCGGTCACGACGCGGTAGTCGGCGGTCTCGGGGATCGCGCCGCCGGAGGTGATCGAGGCGAGGCGGGCTGAGCGGCGGGCCTTGAGCGTCTTCGAGATCGCGTCGCGGTGCAGGAACGCGCCGTCCTTGCGGCCCTTCGCGATCCCTTCGCTCAAAAGCCCGACGATCCGGTCGAACTCCTTGCGCTCGAGGTTCCGGTAGGGCCACGCGGCCTTGAAGAGGGAGAAGAGCTCGTCCTCGGAGGCGTCGCGCGCCGAGACTTCGGCCACGATCTGCTGGGCGAGGATGTCGAGCGGTTTTTGCGGCGGCTCGACCGCGTCGAGCCGCCCCTGCTTCACCGCCCTCAGCATCGAGAGACCCTCGAGCAGCTCGTCGCGCGTGAGCGCGAGGAAGCGGCCCTTCGGAACGACGCCGAGCCGGTGGCCCGAGCGGCCGACCCGCTGAAGAAACGTCGCGATGGAGCGGGGCGAGCCGACCTGGGCCACGAGATCGATGAAGCCGACGTCGATGCCCAGCTCGAGCGAGGCGGTGGCGACGATCGCCTTCAGCTGCCCGGTCTTGAGTCGTTCCTCGGCGGAGAGGCGGAGCTCCTTGGAGAGGCTGCCGTGGTGCGAGGCGACCGCGTCGGCGCCGAGCTTCTCGCTCAGGCGGTGGCTCAAGCGCTCGGCGAGCCGCCGCGTATTCACGAACACGAGCGTGCTGCGGTGCGAGTTGATGAGGTTCACCAGCTTCTCGTCGAGCTCGGCCCACTGCTCGTTGGTGCAGACCGCGCCGAGCATTGTCACGGGCGTCTCGACGGCCAGATCGAGCTCCCGGACGTGGCCGGAGTCGACGATCCGGCACTTCGGCGCGCCGCCGGGGCCGACGCGCTTGGCGCCGACCAGAAAGCGGGCGATCTCCTCCACGGGCTTCTGCGTGGCGGAAAGTCCGATGCGGGCGGGCGGCCGGCGGGTGAGGGCCTCGAGCCGTTCGAGGGAGAGGGCGAGATGCGAGCCGCGCTTGTCGCGCGCGAGCGCGTGGATCTCGTCGACGATCACGGTCCTTACGTTTCCGAGGATGCGCCGGCCTCCCTCGGAGGTGAGGAGCAGATAGAGCGACTCGGGCGTGGTCACGAGGATGTGCGGCGGCTTGCGGAGCATCGCCTGGCGCTCGTGCTGGGGCGTGTCGCCGGTGCGGACCGCGACGCGCAGCGGCGGGACGAGCTTGCCGGCCGCGCCGGCGCGCTGCCAGATCTCTTCCAAAGGCGTCTGGAGGTTGCGGCGGATGTCGTTGGAAAGCGCTTTCAAGGGCGAGACGTAGACCACCTGCGTCTCGTCGACGAGGGAGCCGTCGAGCGCCTGGCGCAGGAGGCGGTCGATGCAGACGAGGAAGGCCGCGAGCGTCTTGCCGGAGCCGGTCGGCGCGGCGATGAGCGTGTCGTCTCCGGCCGCGATATGGGGCCAGCCGAGGCGCTGCGGCTCGGTCGGCTCGCCTACGCGCTCCCTAAACCAGTCGCGGACGATGGGGTGGAGGGGACCGTCCATCTCCTGATTGTATTTGTCGGGCACGATATTCGCTAGGTAGGCAAATCCGAACACTGGTGCCAGGCACCAGTGTTCGGATTCTACCAAGACGACGGTTTGTAGTCCTTGAAGAACTTGCCCCAGGCGTGCTGCCCGGTGGCGAGGCCCGAGAAGAACGGATCGCAGACCCGCGCCGCGCCGTCGACGATGTCGAGCGGCGGCTGGAAATCATGCTCGTCCTGCTTGCGCGACGACAAGTGCGCCGGGTCCTCGTCCGTCACCCAGCCGGTGTCGACCGCGTTCATGAATATTCCGTCCTTGGCGTAGTCCGACGCCGAGGTGAGCGTCATCATGTTGAGCGCGGCTTTCGCCATGTTCGTGTGCGGGTGCTTGTCGGTCTTCGTGTGCCTCGAGAAGATTCCTTCCATTGCCGACACGTTCACGATGTGTCGATCCGGGGTCGGGCGCCGCAGCATCAGCGGCTTGAGCTTCGAACAAAGGATGAACGGCGCCACCGCGTTGATGAGTTGGAGTTCGAGCATCTCCGCCGTGGGCACGTCGGCCAGCGTCATGCGCCAGCTGTTCATCGTTCGAAGGTCGACCTGCTGCTCGTCGGCGTCGGTCTTGCCTTGTGGGAAGACATCGAGGCCCAGCTCGGCGTCCTCGTAGGTGTACTTCATCTGCGAGAGCATCGCCGATTCTCTCAGGCCGACGCCCGGTCCGCCGCGGTGCCAGACCGCGAGGCCGGTCGCGTCGACGGATTGTCCCGCCGGCAGCGCCTGCGAGCCGCCCAGCATTCCTTTCAGGTCCTCATGGGTTCGCAGAAGCTTTCGTTCCTCCGGAGGGAGGTCGGAAGCCGGGAGCGCCTCGCGTTCGAGCAGGTGGCGGTAGAAAGCCGCGGGCCGCCGCACGGTCTGCGCTGCGTTGTTGACCAGGATATCCAGCTGCGGCAGCGTCCGGTCCAAGAAATGGCAGAAGAGCTCCACCGAGGGGGAGTGCCGGAGGTCGAGACCGTGCACGAGCAGGCGGTCTTTCCAATCGGAGAAATCCTTCTCCGCCGCGTAGCGTCGGGCCGAATCGTTCGGAAAGCGCGTGGTGGCGACGACGGTCGCTCCGGCGCGGAGCATCATCAGCGACGCCTGATATCCGATCTTCAGCCGCGAGCCGGTGATGACGGCGTAGCGCCCGGCCAGCGAGACCTTTTGGAAGCGCTTCGCGTAGTTGAACTCGGCGCAGGACGGGCAGAGCGCGTCGTAGAAAAAGTGGAGTTTCCGGAACTCGCCCTTACAGATGTAGCAGTAGCGCGGCTGGCTGAGCTCGGGGCCGGCGTCTTGTTTCGGCATCTCGGGCGCGGCGAGCATCGGCGGAGGCACATAGACCGATTCTTTTCGCGCCATCCTGATCTGGGTGGAGGCGCGGATTTGTTTATCGCTCGCCTTACGCTGGTCTTTGCGTTGGATCCTGAGGCGGCGCGAGAGCTTGCGGGATTCGTCGCGCTCGGGGCGGGAAACGCGACCGGCCGCGATCATGAGCTCCTTGCGCTCCTCGGTGGTGAGCGAAGCCAGCACGGTGGGGTCGTCGGCGGCTTTCTTGAGGAGCTCGATCGCCCGACGGAGCTCTTCGGCGGAAGACATGGGGAGTCAATTATAACATTGGGGTAGAGTCAATTTGGGGCCTGTCCCCAAATTGACTCCGTGGGTCCGTCGGGCTCCTGGAGGGTACCCCCGATACCGGGCCTGTTCTAGGCCCTAGGTCTCGTATG
>JACRDR010000197.1 GCA_016212845.1 Elusimicrobiota bacterium | reverse complement strand
TTCCAGGGCATCAACGGCTCCGGCAAGCACCTCAACTGGTCGATGGGCGACTCCGACGGCAACAACCTGCTCGAGCCCGGCGCGGCGCCGAAGAAGAACGTGCAGTTCCTCGTCTTCCTCGCGGCCATCATGGCGGGCGTCGACAAGTACGGCGCGCTGCTGCGCGCGGCCGTCGCCGACGCGGGCAACGACCACCGGCTCGGCGCCAACGAGGCGCCGCCGGCGATCATGTCCGTCTACCTCGGCACCTTCCTCGACAAGCTCATGAACGAGATCGAGAAGGGCGCGGGCGACTCCGAGGCGACTCGGGCCACCCTCGAGATGGGCTTGAAGCGGCTTCCCGCGCTGGCCCTCGACAACTCCGACAGCAACCGGACTTCGCCCATCGCCTTCACGGGCAACAAGTTCGAGTTCCGCGCCGTCGGCGCGTCGCAGAACTGCTCCGAACCGGCGACCGCGATGAACCTCATCGTGGCCTACGGCCTCGACGTCGTCCTCTCCAAGCTCGAGAAGGCCGGCTCCGAGGACATCACGCCCAAGGCGCTCGCGGTGGTCAAAGAGCTCGTGAAGCAGACCAAGCGTGTCCGCTTCGAAGGCAACGGCTACTCCGAGGAGTGGCAGAAGGATGCCGCCAAACGCGGCCTCCCGAACGCCAAGAACACCCCGGACGCGCTCGAGATCCTCACCGAGAAGGACGTCGTCAGCCTCTACGAGAAGTACGGCGTCCTCCGGAAGGAAGAGGTCCACGCCAAGTACGAAATCAAGCTCGAGGCCTACGTGAAGACGAAGGAGATCGAGCTCAAGCTCCTCAAGGAGCTCGCGCTGACCTTCGTCCTCCCGACGCTGGCGCGGCAGGTGTCGTCCTACGGCGACGCGTCGGCGAAGCTGGAACTCGCGGGCAAGAGCGCCGGCAACGCGCTTAAGTCCAAGGTCATCGAGTTGGGCAAGCTGGCCAACGAGATCGACGAGGCCATCGCCGGCGTCGACGCCACGCTGGAAGCGGTCGACGACGAGAAGACCCTCCCCAAGAAGGCGAAACTCCTCGCCTCCAAGGGCGTCTCCGCGCTCAACGACCTGCGCTGCGCGTGCGACCGCACCGAGCAAGTCGTCGAGAATTGCCTATGGCAGCTCCCGAAGTACCGGGAGATGCTGTTCCTGCTCTAAAAGAGGAATAGAAAAGCCCCCGGCCCTTTCGGGCCGGGGGCTTTTTCTTTTAGGGCTGGTCTAACGACGTCGAGACCGGGCCTTCGGCCGGCCCGGCTTCTTCGGGGCAGGGCCGGCCGGCGGCTTATTCAACGTCCGAAGTTCCGGAAACAGGCACTCGAGGTCGCCAGGGGGAAACGTGTCGCAGCAGCGGTGTCCTTCGAGTCTCTCGAGCCTAGCGCCGGATGGATATTGCGTACAGTCGAGTTCGTCCGATACGTAGGTCGTCGTGCCCGTCGCGGGGACGACCTCATACGTCTTGCCCGCGGCTCCCCGGCAAGGCACCGCGCGCCGCTTCCGCTGGCGCCCGGAGACGAAGGTCCCCGGGAAGCGGCCGTACACCCGGACCCCGAGTCCGCCCCCCATCCGGTCCTTGGGCGAAATCAGGGAGTCTGCCTCCATGCGCGCGAACACGGCGGGGTTCGAATCATCGACTCGACTGCACGAGAGCACCTCGAGCTCGACGACGTAGCATTCGCTCGGCCCCGCGCACATGGCCCGGGCGGGAGCGCTCCATAGCAGCAGAAGCAGCGGCGCGATCATGGGTGGATTCTAGCATGCGGGATAACGGCTACAATGTCGCGATGCGCCGCAGGATCTCGGTGTTTATGAGCGTGCTCGCGCTCCTGTTCCTCTATACGGGTCTGCAGGTGGGCCGGCTCGCGCCGGCGCTTCCGTCCTGGGCCGCCTGGGCGGCGACGGTGGCCTTCTATTGGGTGCTGATGGGTTGGCAGGCGCTCTATCGCTCCAATGAACGCGCGCACGACGCCCCGTGGTTTCCGGCGGTGGCGTGGTCCGGCGCGATCGCGACGGGGCTTTGGGCGACGTTCATGCTCCTGTCCCTTCCGGTGGACTTGGGCGAGTCGCTCCGGCGGATCTTCTTGGGCGGCGACGGTCCCACGCGCGGACTCACGCTCGCGCTCGCGGGCGTCGCGTGCGGCACCACCGCGATCGGCCTCGGCACCGCCCTCGCGGGACCCGGCGTGCGCGAGGTGATCGTCCCGATCGACGGGCTGCCCCAAGCGCTCGAGGGCCTCACGATCGCGCAGGTGAGCGACCTCCACGTGGGGCCGACGATCCGCGCGCCCTATCTCCAGCGCATGGTGGACGCGATCGGAAAGATCGCCCCGGACCTCATCGCGGTGACCGGGGATTTGGCGGACGGCCTGCCCGGGAGACTCGACGCGCAGGTAGCGCCCTTGGCCGGGCTGCGCGCTCCGCTCGGCGTCTACTACGTCACCGGCAACCACGAGTATTACTGGGACGCGGCGGGCTGGATCGCCAAGATGGCGGAGCTCGGGCTAACCCCCCTCGTCAACGAGAACCGCGTC
>JACRDR010000196.1 GCA_016212845.1 Elusimicrobiota bacterium | reverse complement strand
GTCGCGCCAGCCCGCGGGCCCGGCGCGCAGCGACGAGGTCTCGCCTTGGGCGAGCCAGTCGCTCCAGCCGGGCGCCTCGCCGTGCACCGGGCCGGCGGCCGCCTCGAGGACGACCCGGTCGGCCGCCAGCCGCCGGACGATCAGCGCCTGCCCCGGCTCGAGGATCATGCGAGACTCCGCCGCTTCGACGCCGATCGCGCGGCTTCCGGTCGCCTCGATGAGCGCGCCGCGGCCCGGCATCCCGAGCTCGGTGATCGTGACCTGGTCTCCCTTCTCGAGCCAGATCGTCCCCGGCAGGTCGCTCTCGATGCGCCCGTAGCCCGAGACCATCGTGACCTTCGAGCCGGACGGCAGTTCGGGCAAGGCCGCCTTGCGCGTGGAGCGCGGCGCTTCGACTTTTACCTCGCCGGAAACTTCGGCGAGCCGGAACTTGGGACTCGTGGTGGGATACGCCGCGCCGGTAAGTCCGACCGCGAGGGCCAACGCCAGGGTGGTATCCGACATACCGCCTCCCGAGCCTGGGACACAGGTGTCAGCGAGAAGTCAGACCCTATGGGAATTATAGCTCCGAAAAGCGACGTTTCGACGAAGGAATCCGCGGCGCTATTGCGCCGCCGCCGGGCGGACGCTACAATCTACGCGGAGATGGACCAGGATACGATACCTGACGACCAAGGCGACCGCGTCTGGGAGTCGGGCTACGACGGCCACGAGCGGGCCCAGCGCCTCCGGTTGGCCCGGCTTCCCCTCGCCGAGAAACTCGCCTGGCTGGAGGAGGCCCAAAGGATAGCGGCCCGCCTTCAGGCGTCGCGCGAAAAGCCTTCGCGTTGAAGCCCAACGTCCCTGGCAATCTCCGCCGCCGGACGTTATAATTCCCTTGTGGAGCGCATCTTCAAGATCGTCGCGCGAGAGGACCCGGCCGAGGCGCTGGCGGACTGGCTGGCCCGTCCGGCTTCCGAGCGCATCGACGCGGTCGAACTGCTCCGCGCCGCCTCCTACCGGATCGCGGGCTTCGATCCCGCCGCGCGTCTGGAACGCGTCGTGACGAAGCGGGAGCGCTTTGAGCGTCCAGCCTGACTTCCTCGAGTTCGTCCGCCTTCTAAAGCGTCGCGACGCTCAATTCGTTCTAGTGGACGCCTTCGCCGTCGCCTATCACGGTCGTCCCCGCGCGACCGGAGACCTCGACGTCTGGATCCGCCCTACTCCGGACAACGCCGCTCGCGTGGTCTCCGCTCTCGGCGATTTCGGCTTCGGCTCGCTCGGCATCACCACGGACGACCTCCTATCCGGGAAAATCGTCCAGTTGGGCCGCGAGCCCGTCCGCATCGACCTGCTCACGGACCTGTCGGGCGTAGCTCCCGACGAGGTTTGGGACGGCCGGCAGGAAGGTCCGTTCGAAGACCAGACCGTCTTCTATTTGAACCGGACCGTCTTACTCAAGAATAAGCGCGCCTCCGGGCGCGCCAAGGACCTCGCCGACATTCAGGCCCTGGAAGGACGCGACTGAGCTAGAAGTTGTAGTCCGCGTCCTTAAACAACGGCAGCTTCTCGTCTCGGGGAGAGAGGGAGGGCTTGTCGTTGGGCCACTGTATCCCGATCTCGGGGTCGTTCCAGCGGAAGCCCTTCTCGAGTTCGGGGGCGTAGTAGTCGGTCTGCTTGTAGATCATATCCACGTCGGTCAGCGAATAGAACCCATGCGCGCAGCCGGCCGGGACCCATAGCATCCGGTGATTCTCATCCGAAAGCTCGTAGGCGACCCACTTCCTATAATAAGGAGAGTTTCGGCGCAGATCCACCGCCACGTCCCAAAGACGGCCTTTCGCGCACCGGACCAGCTTCCCTTGAGGATTGGGATTCTTCTGGTAATGCATCCCTCGCAGGATTCCGGCGCTGGAGCGGGAATGGCTCTCTTGCAGAAATGGGGGTATCCCCGCCTCGCGAAATACGTTCTCGCGAAACGTCTCGGCGAAAAACCCCCGGGAGTCCCCGAAGCTCTCGTGCTCGATTAGGAGCACGTCCGGGATCGCGGTCTTGGTAAACGTGAACTTCATCGGCCGTCATCCTACAAAAACTCCCACCTTTCGTTCACACGTCCGCTACTAGCCGTTGGGTTGTCCGGCGCTAGACTGGCCGCATGCCGAAGCCGCCTTACGCCCTGTGGCTGTCCGCCGCGCTCCTCGGCGTTTCGATCTCGGCGCATTCCTTCGCGGTCAAAGAGAAGATCCCTTCGCCGCGTCTCGTCGTGGTCAGCTTCAACGGGCAGATCCAGGTGAAGGCCCCGGTCGGCCCGAAACAATTCAACGCGCAGGCGCAGACGCCCGTCATCCCTCCCGGCTCCGAAATCACGATCCTCAGCGGGCGAGCCATCTTCCAATCGGGAGGCGTGTTCATCCGCGCCAACGCGGGAGACTCCTTCCTCTACCACGTGCCGCTGCCGGCGGGGGGCAACGCGCGCCCGGTGCTGCTCATCGGCCTCGGGGAAAACACGAGCGCGCAGCTCGACGTCGGCGACATCCACGCGATCATCCGATCCAACACGGCGATCTCGGTGCGCCCCGACGGTCCGGGCCACTCGCACGTCGAAGTGCACATGGGGAAAGTCGTCGTCTCGACGCCGGAAGAAATCGCGTCGCTCTCGCCCGGCATGTGGGTGCGGGGGACTCTCCCGACGAGCTTAAGCGACGAAGCCGGCCTCGAAGCGCTCGCCCTGCCGCAAGCCGAGCGCGACGAGCTGCGATCGGCCCCCGGTCCGCGCCCTTCCACCGCCGCCGCGCGGGGGGGAGAGCCTCCCGGGACGTACGCGCCTTAGCGGGGACCCCTTCCATCGGGGGG
>JACRDR010000198.1 GCA_016212845.1 Elusimicrobiota bacterium | reverse complement strand
TAGACCGTGCCGAAAATGCGGCGCTGGTGGGCATAGGTGAGGATCAGATGCTCCCGGGCGCGCGTCATGCCGACGTAGCAGAGGCGGCGTTCCTCTTCGAGCTCGTCGGGGGAGGAGTTGCCCGCGCCGATCGGGAACAACCCCTCTTCGAGGCCCGTGAGGAAGACGATCGGAAACTCGAGGCCCTTGGCCAAGTGGATCGTCATCATCGTGACCGCCGACTGCTTCTCGTAAGTGTCCGCGTCCGACTGGAGGGCGACGCCTTCGAGGTACTGAGCCAGATGCGCGCCCGGGTTCCTCTCTTCGAATTCCTTGATGCCGTTGATGAGCGCTTGGAGGTTGTCCATACGCCCGGCGGCGTCCGGATCGGTCTCCGTCTCATTCTCCAGAGAGGTCCAGTAGCCGCTGCGCTCCAAGACGCTCCTCATCGCAGCGGCGGGCTGAAGCGTTTCCAGGTCGTTCTTAAGCTGGTCGACGATGAAGGCCAATTGCCGGCAGGCGTTTCGGCACGCGTTGGTGAGCCCCGGGATGCTTCCTTCGCGGCGCATCGCCTCCAGCACGGTCAAGCCGTTCGAGCGAGCGTAATTCTCGAGAGCCTCCTCGCTGGTCTTGCCGACGCCGCGCGCGGGCACGTTGATGATGCGCTTGAGGCTGACGCCGTCGGCGGGATTGAGGGCCACCCGCGCGTACGCGAGGGCGTCCTTGATCTCCTTCCGCTCGTAGAAGCGCATCGCCCCGATGACCTTATAAGGGATGCGGGCCATGCGGAAGGCTTCCTCGAACGAGCGGCTCTGCGCGTTCGTGCGGTAGAAGATGGCGATGTCGGAGAGGGACGCGCCCTTCTCGACCATCTCGACGACGCGGCGGGTAACCCAGCGGGCCTCGTCGGCCTCGTTCATGGTCTCGTTCAGCATCACGGGGTCGCCCGTGGGCTTCTCGGTCCACAGGTTCTTCGCCTTGCGCTGGCGGTTGTGGGCGATGACGAAGCCGGCGGCCGCGAGGATCTGGGGCGTCGAGCGGTAGTTCTGCTCGAGCTTGATCACCTTCGCGTCCTTGAAGTCGCGCTCGAACTCGAGGATGTTGCGGATGTTCGCGCCGCGCCACGCGTACACCGACTGGTCGGGGTCGCCCACCACGCAGACGTTGTGGTGCTTGGCGCCGAGCGTCTTCGTGATGACGTACTGCGCGTGGTTGGTGTCCTGGTACTCGTCGACGAGCAGGTGCAGGAAGAGGTCTTGGTAGTACTCGCGCACCTGCGCGTGTCCCTTGAGGAGCTCGCAGGTCTTGAGCAGCAGGTCGCCGAAGTCGAGCGCGCCGGCCAAATCGAGCTTCTCTTGGTACTTCTCGTAGACCTTCGCGGCGGTCTGGCGGAACGGGTCGCCCTGCGTCATCGCGTGGATGGAGTAGGACTTCGCGTCGAGCAGATCGTCCTTGGCGCGGCTGATGACGCTCAAATACAGCCCGGCCTTCGCGCGCTGGTCGGCGAGCCCGAGGTCCTTGAGCGACTCGCTGACGAGCTTCTTCTGGTCGTCGGTGTCGTAGATCGTAAAGTGCTTCGGCAGGCGCATGAGCTGCGCGTGCTGGCGCATGAGGCGGGCGCAAAAGGCGTGGAACGTGTGCACCCAGATGGCGGAGCCCTGGCCGGGGACGAGCGCGTCGATGCGGCTGCGCATCTCCTCGGCGGCCTTGTTCGTGAAGGTCACCGCGAGGATGCGCGTCGCGGGCGTGCCGTCGGTGATCAGCTTGGCGACGCGATGGGTGATGACGCGCGTCTTGCCCGTGCCGGCGCCGGCGACGACGAGGAGCGGCCCTCCGCCGTGCTCGACGGCGGCGCGCTGCTCGGGGTTCAGTTTGGAAAGGTCGATCGGGGCCGGCGTGGTGGTCTCGGGCATGAGGAAAGGGGAGACGTCATTTTACCAAATTCCCGCCGAACTCCCTGATTTTTCCATTTCTGAATTATCCCTATTCTGCATAGACTATTTCGCATGGAACTTTTTCTCGCAACCGGGGTCATACAGAGCGCAGGAAGGAGAGACCATGCGGAAGATCGGAATGATGATCCTGGCGGCGGCGGTCCTGGCGATGCCCGTGGGCGCGCAGGCCGCGGACGGTTTGAAGAAGCTCTCGGGCAAACTCGAGAAGGGCCTCAAAGCGGAGCCGGCGCGCAAGATCGCCGTCCTCAGCTTCCCTTATACGGACGGTACCTCGGCGCAGGGCTCCAAGATCGTGCAGGAGCGCCTGACCACGTTCCTCGCGGAGGGCGGCGCGGTGCAGGTCGTCGAGCGCCAGCTCCTCGAGAAGATTCTCGATGAGAAGAAGCTCGCCCAGACCGGCATCCTCGATCCGAAGACTTCGGCCGAGCTCGGCCGCGTCCTCGGCGTCAACGTGCTCGTCACCGGCACGCTCAACGATCTCAGCGGAGGCGAGACCGAGGTCAACGCCCGCGCCATCGAGACGGACTCCGGGCGGATCCTCTCCGCCGGGCAGGCCGTCATCGCGAACACGTGGGGCAAGACTCAGCGGACCGCGCTCGTCCAGGATCCCGCGCCCATGCGCGGCAAGCAGCTCGCCCAGATCGCCATCCTGCTCGACACTTCCAGCAGCATGGACGGCCTGATCTCCCAGACGAAAACGCAGCTCTGGCGGATCGTCAACGAGATCGCCTCGGCCAAAAAGGACGGCAAGGCGCCGCAGATCCAGGTCGCGCTCTACCAGTACGGCAACAACGGCTCGAGCCCGACCAAGCTCTGGGTCGACCAAATGGTCCCCTTCACCTCCGACCTCGACAAGGTGTCGGAGGCGCTCTTCGGCCTGCGCACCAACGGCGGCGAGGAATACTCCGGCGCCGCGATCCAGGACGCGGTCCGCGAGCTGTCCTGGTCGAACGAGCCCGGCGCGTATAAGGCGATATTTATCGCCGGCAACGAACCGTTCACCCAAGGCTCCGTCCCCTTCCGCGAGGCGATCGCCGCGGCCGGCCGCAAAGGCGTGGTCGTCAACACCGTCTACTGCGGCAGCCGCGACTCCGGCGTCCAGGAGCAGTGGCTGGCCGGCGCCCAGGCGGGCGGCGGCGAGTTCCTCGTGATCGACCAGGACCGCGTGGCCTCGATCAACGCGCCGCAGGACGCCGAGATCAGCCGGCTCTCCAACAAGCTCAACGGCACGTTCATCCCGATGGGAGCCACGGGCCGGATGGCGGCGCGCGGCGCCGCCGCGCAGGACAGCCTCGCGGCCGGAGCGGGCGGAAGCGTCGCGGCGGAACGCGGCGCCTATAAGGCGAAGGCCCAGTACGCGGCCGCCGCCTCCAGCTGGGACGCGGTCAGCGCGGTCATCTCCGGCGCGGCCGCGCCGAAGGCGCTGGCGGCGGCGCCGGCCGCGCTCCCCGAAGAGATGCAGGCGATGAGCGAGGACGAGCGCGTGCGGGTGATCGAGACCAAATCCCGCGAGCGCAAGGAGATTCAGGAAAAGATCCAGAAGCTCGAGGCCGACCGCGCCGACTTCCTCAAGAAGGCCGACAAGGACTCCGGCAATACGATGGGCGGCGCGGTCACCGACGCGGTCCGCAAGCAGGCCGCGAAAAAGGGCTTCAACTTCAAATCGTAAGCCGTCGAAACTTCAGACCGGGCCCGGAGGCGAAGCTCCGGGCCCGGTCTTTCGTTTTACCGGCGGGCCAGGATCACGTCGAACGTGCCGGCGTTTCCGTTCAGCGGGATCGTCGTCGCCTGGCGCCACCACGCGTCGACCGCGTTGTACGGGTCGCCCTCGAAGTAGAGCTGGGTCGTCAGGGGGCGGAAGCCGTCGGCGCTCACCTTGTAGTGGATGTGCTTCGGCCGCCATTTTCCCTCGCCGATCTCGTACTCGCCCGGCAGAATCGTCCGGTAGGCGTAGCGCCCGCTCGAGTCGGTCTTCATGCGGACGCGGAACTTGTAGGGGATCGACGGGTTCGTCCGGTCTCGCGGGTGATCGATGTCGTAGGCGCCGGCCGAGTCCGCCTGCCAGACGTCCACGATCGCGTTCGCGAGCGGCCGGCCGTCGGTGCCGAGCACGCGGCCGGAAATCACCGCGGGGGTGCCCGCCGCGCCCGCGGGAGCGAGGTTCGTCCCCCACGGCGCGTCGGGACGGTAGAACGGTCCCTCGATGTTCTCGAGCGTGGGCTCGAGCAGCGCGGACGGCGCGTCCGCCTTCACGCGGCTGGGCGCCGCGAGGCGCTCGAGGCGGTCGGCCAGCTCGACGCCGGTGCGCGACTCGGCGGCCAGGCGGTCGACCTCGGAACCGAAGTCCTTCAGGAATTCGGCGGTCTCTTCCAACACGCGCTCCCGGAGCCCTCCGATCGAGTCGCTCAGCTGCTTGCGGGAGACGAAGGCGCGCGCCGAGGCGACGTTGGCCTGCGCCTGAAGACGAACCAGCTCGAGCGAGTACGCCTCGTTGCGGATCCCCTTGAGCACGCGCCGGGACGCGTCGGCGATAGACGTCTGGAGCGAGGAGGCGAGCCGGGCGGGCGGGGCGGCCGAGGCGGGTTTGGCGAGGGCCAGGGCGGCGACGGCGAGCTTCATGGTGTTCATGTCGGTGATTCCTCCGTGGAGGCACCGACTCTATCAAGGCGGGATAATTGATCGGAAGC
>JACRDR010000195.1 GCA_016212845.1 Elusimicrobiota bacterium | reverse complement strand
GGGGTAGATCTGACCTACCGGTACCAGCCGGCCTCCGGTGGGCTTTACAAGGGCGTCGTGTGGGGCACTGAGGTATTGCAGAATAACGAGAGGCGGTTCGATCCCGCGCTGAGCACTCCGGTCGATCGGGTACGCTCCTTCGGCGGTTATTCGTTCGTGTGGGTGAAGTTCGGCCGCCATTGGCGACCCGGGGCGCTGGTGGACGCTTCGGAGGACCTGGACATCGCGCGGCGGGTCACCAGGACCTATACCGCGTTCCTCACGTACGACTTGACCGAGTTTCAGCGACTGAGAGCCGCCTATTCCCGGATCGCCGACAACGTCCCGTCCAATCCGAAAAACGATGTGTTCATGCTTCAGTGGACGGCCGTGCTCGGAAGCCACGCGCACGGATTCCGGGACCGCTAAGGGGAAACCATGAGAACGATCACATTAGCCGTATCGCTGCTTCTGGGATTTGCGCCGTCCGCGCTCGCCGCGAATCGGCTGCGCGTCGTCGCGACGACGCCGGAGCTCGTCGACATCGTTAAGCGAGTCGGCGGAGACTTCGTCTCTGTCGACGGGCTCGCGCGGGGAACCGAGGATATACATCAGGTCGTCATGAAGCCCAGCTTCGTCACGAAGCTCAACCGGGCGAACGCCGTAGTCTTCTTGGGACTGACGCTGGAGCACTCGTTCTTGCTCGGCCTCTTGGACGTGGCCCGCAACAACGATGCCAAGCCCGATCCTGTGAAGACATGCGCGGGGCCGGCCTGCGTCGACTGTTCTGAGGGCGTGGAGGTACTGGACCGCCCCCAGACTCTGAGTCGCGCGGAGGGCGAGATCCATCCGCAGGGCAATCCGCACTACAACCTAAGCCCGGACAACGGCCCCACCATAGCCAAGAACGTAGCTCGAAGGCTCTCGGAAATCGACGCAGCTCACGCCGCCGACTACCAAAAGAACCTCAAGGCGTACCTCGCCGAGCTCGAGCCGAAGATCGCGGAGTGGAAGAAGCTTGTCGCTCCGCTCAAGGGCGTGAAGGCGGTCTCCTACCACGCCGATGTCGTTTACCTCGGCCGGTTCACGGGGATTGAGTTCATCGACTCGCTCGAGCTCAAGCCCGGGGTCGCTCCGACTCCGACTCACGTGGCCAAGGTCGTGGCAAAGATGAGGGAACAGGGCGCCAGACTCGTCGTTCGCGAGCAGCACTTCGAGCCGAAGACGTCCGAGTGGGTCGCCGCGCAGACCGGCGGGAAGGTCGCGGTCTTGGGTATCATGGCGAACGCCTTCCCCGGCACGGAGACCTTCATTAAGTTTTCGGAGCGAAACCTGAACAACCTAATCGAGGCGGCGGGCGCGAAGAAATGACCGACTCGCTGATCCGCTTCAAGCACGCGGCGGTGGGCTACGGGCGAAAGCCCGTGCTCACCGGCGTCGAGCTCTCCGTCGAGCGCGGCGCCTTCGTCGGGATCCTGGGTGAGAACGGCTCGGGGAAGACGACGCTCATGCGCACGGTGCTGGGCCTCCAATCTTGCCTGAAGGGCCAGCTCTCTTTCTCGGTGCCGCCGCGCTTCGGCTACGTTCCGCAGAAGGAGCGTCTCGACACGGTGTTTCCGCTCGCGGCATACGACGTCGCGGCGATGGGGACGTATCGTCGGTTCGAGTTTCTCGAGCGCCTGCGGGGGCGGGAAGGGCGTTCGCTCGTCGAGCGCTGTCTGGCCGACTGCGGCGCCTCGAGCCTGGCGGCCCGGCCCTACGCGGATCTCTCGGGCGGCCAGAAGCAGCGCGTGCTCATCGCGCGGGCGCTCGCGGCGCAGCCGGACGTCCTGGCGCTGGACGAGCCGCTTGCCGGGATAGACGGAGCGACTCAGCGCGCGATCCTCGAGCTTCTTCGGAAGGTGAAGGAAGAGCGTGGCCTCACGATCCTCATGGTCAGCCATCGCATCCACGTCGAGCGCGGCTTGTTCACGCACGTCCTGCTGTGCGACGGGGGCAAGGCCGAGATCGGGCCGACGGAGGAGATGCTCGCCGGGGGCAGGCTCAAGGCCCTTTTCGAGCACGAAGGCTGACATGGATAAGCTCATAGAAATCCTCCGGCCGGACTTCCTCTTGCACCACGCGCTCTATGGAAGCGTCGTGGTGGGCCTCGTCTGCCCGCTGGTCGGCGTCTACTTTCTGCTGCGGCGGCTCGTGTTCTGGGGCGTCGCACTGCCGCAGGTCTCCGCCTCCGGCATCGCCTTCGCGTTCATGCTGCAGGGCTTCGGCTGGAAGTTCATGTCGGGAACCGAGAGCGACGAACGCCATTTGGCGATCGCGGCGGCGCTCGTGTTCACGAGCCTGGCGATCGCGGGTCTCTCCTATTTGGAGCGGCAGGGTAAGAACCTGGCGGAGGGCCGAATCGGCTCGCTGTACGCCATCGCCGGCGCGGCGTCCATTCTCTTCGTGGCTTGGAACGCCGCCGGGGAGACGGAGATGACCAGTCTCCTGCGCGGCGAGCTGGTCGCCGTGTCGGAGAGCGACTTCCACGCGATGCTCAACGTGTTCGCCGCGATCACGGCGGCGTTGTTCCTCTTCCAGCGCGAGTTCCTGCTCGTCTCCTTCGATCGCGACATGGCGGTCACGCTGGGGCGTCAAGCGGGGATGTGGGACATCCTGCTTTACGCGATCGTCGGTGTTACGATCTCTTTGGGCGTCATGACGGTGGGGCCGCTGGTCACCTTCGGCTTCCTCGTGCTGCCGCCGATGGCGGCGCTTCCGTGGGCGCGCGGGATACGTTCGTTCTCGATCCTGGCGTCCGTCCTGGGCGGTCTCAGCGCGTTCACCGGCTTCTTCGTTTCCTACACCCGCGACCTGCCCCTGGGGCCGGTCGTCGTGGCGATGGCGGGCGCGGCGATGCTCGTCTCGAGCCTGTTGAGCGGGGTGATCGGCCGGCGGGCTTAGTGGTGGTGCTCGCCGTCCCCGTATAGGGCCGACGCGTACTTCTTACAGCCGTCCGGGGTGCCGCAGTTGTCGAGGATCTTGCCGATGTGGACGAGGGTCTGCTTCACGTAGGCGGGCGCCTTAGGATTGTTCATCACCTGCTGCGCCATGTGCGCGAACTTCCACGAATAGTCCGTGATCTTGTGGGTGATGAAGTACCAGGACTTGCGCATCGCGGTGACCTCGCGCTCGACGTGATCGGCGTGCTCGAGATCCTGCTCCTTGCCCCGGACCGCGTGGTCGGCCTCGTGCGCGAACGTTTCGGTCGCGAACTCGCCGGTCCAATCGGCCAGCTCCGGGAAGAAATTCTGGAAGACGACCGAGCCGGCTTCGGACGCGCCGACCTGCCACTGGTAGGCGGCGAGCGCCTCGTCGGGGAGCACCTTCGCCTTGCCGTTCTCGCCGTCGACGCCCATGTCGCCCTTGGCGTTGATCTCCTGCATGCGGAGTTCGCCTTTGACGATGTCGCGCTCGAACTCCTCGTCGACCATCAGCGGGCTCGGCGGCTCGGCGGCGGTCAGCGTGTGATATGTGTCGAGGATGCTCTTGATCGTGGCCTTCTGCCCGGGCGCCGCGGCGTCCTGGCGCGTGGGGTTGTAGCCGAGGCCGTCGACCGGGATGTGGTGCGTGTTCTGCGCCTGGTCGAACATCGCCTGGGCCTGCTCGTGGACGCGGCCGGCGTCGGCCTCGGGGTCGGCGAGCACGTCTTTGACCGTCGTGATCTTGGTTTCCAGCTCGACGGGAGGGCGCAGGGTGACGGCCGCGCGGGCGGGTGCCGCCCCCAATAGAAATACGATGGCCAATAGCGTCATCGGTCCCTGCACCCCGACATTATAAAGGAGGCGCCGGTGGCCGCCCTGGGACGAAGGGTCCTATGAAATATGGGCCTAAGGACCTAGATTATGGCAGCTGATCCATCGCGTCGACCGACAGGACCGAGGCGGTCGTCGCCGCCGGGTCGATCTCGCGGACGCTCATCTTCTTGTAGAGCAGGCCGTTGGTGCCGACGCCGTCCGACCGCCAGTAGACGGTGATGTTCGGCTTGCCGGACTCCGAGCCCGGACGGGCGTCGTTGTTCGTCAGGCGCAGCCGGGGGTCGACGCCGGTTTTGCACGCCGTGCCGCCGACCCCGAAGTTCGTCCCGTTGTCTTCGAGCTCGTTGACCTTGACCCAGTTGCCGCCGTTGACCCCGTCCGAGTCGTCGTAGTAGGCTTCGAGCTTCACGTTGCCGTTCGGGAGATCGTAGACCGCGAGCTTATAGCCGATCCACTTGTTCTTCGGGAAGCCGCCGGACCACATCGTCTTGTTCTGGACCGCCACCGAGGCCGGGTGGCGAGTCTCCTTTTCGAAGTCGATGTGGCCGTCGTAGCGGAAGCGCGCGTTGATGCCGCGCGTGTCGCAGAGGTTCGAGAGCTCCGCGCCGGTCGTGCCGTGGTTGGTGCGCGCCATGCCGACGATGCCGCCCCACGGCGTACCGGAGTCGGCCACGCGCATCGCGTAGACGGTCATCTCGACGTTGCGCCAACTGCTCGCGACCGCGTTCGACGGGTCGTGGATGTACATGCGGGGCGTCGAGCCCGTGATCGCGAAGACGCCCTTGCCGTCCACCGAGTAGCTCGCCGCGCCGTGATTCGCGTCGAACCACGGATCCTTGGGATCGACGCCGGAGAAATTCCGGGCGACGCCGTTGTCCCAGCTCGAGACCCAGTTCTTGCCTCCGGCCGCGGTCGGATAGAGCTGCTTCACGCCGAACCGGTCGGCGGCGGGCGCGGGAGCCGGCGGCGGCGGCGCGGGAGTGGGCGTCGGACTCGGAGCGGGCGCCGGAGCGGCGGCGATCGAGAACGCGGCGAGCTTGAAGCCTCCCGAGTTCGCGACGAGCGCGAGATCGTCGAGCGACGTCACCGCCGCCTGCTCGGTGCGGTAGGCGAAGTCGGCCGCGAGCTGCTTCTCGACTCCTCCGGGCGCCGTCGCGAAGACGGAGTAGCGCCGGGCGACGGGGTCGACCGCCACGCGGATGAGATATTTCACTCCCGCCGAATACGGGAACGCGAGGCTGGCGGCGTAGGCGGCTCCGTTGCGCGCGTCGATCGTGCCCTGCGTGTTGAAGCGGACGATCGCGGCGAGGCCGGAGAACGCGGTCTGAGCTCCTTTCGCGAGACCGATGATGCCGTCGATGCCGGCGGCCGACGGCGTCGCCTCGAAGGTCGCCGTAAACGGTGCGGCCTGAGACGCGAACGGGACGTTCTGCCACGCGGCGGTCGCGGTCCAGGAGGGCGCGGGCGGCGCGTCGGCGGCGGCCGAGAATCCGCAGACCTGCTCGGAGCCGCTGTCGGCCAAGAGCGACCAATGGTCGAGCGAGGTCACGGCCGCCTGCTCGGTCCGGAAGGCGTAGTTCGAGGCGAGCGTCTTTTCGGCGCCGCCGGCCGGAGTTACATAGGCATTGTAGCGGTGGGTCGAAGGGTTCACCGCCAGCCGGACCCGGTACGTCGCGTTCGCGGCGTAGGGGATGGAAGTCGCCGCGGCGTACGCGGAGCCGTTTCTAGCGTCAATGAGCCCCTGCGCGTTGAAGCGGATGATGACGGCGAGGCTCGTGAATCCGGCGGGAGCGCCTTTGGAGAGCCCGACCAAGCCGTCCATGCCCGCGGCCTGCGGCGTGACGTCGAAAGTCGCGGTGAACGGCGCGGTTTGGGAGGTGAAAGTCCGGCTCTGCCAGTCGGCGGTGGAGTCGACGCAGGACGGGGGCGTCTGCGCCCGGACCAGGGAGACGAAGCTCGAGATGAAGGCGGCCGTGGCGATCTGAAGCAGTGAGCGGTTCATACTCCAAAGGTCTCAACTTCCTACGCGTAAGGCAACCCTCGACGAAACAACCGCGTAACCCGGGTCCTCGTCGAGAAATTGAAATTTGCTAGTCTGGCCGACGGCGATGAGCGCGCGTTTTCTCGTCACGGGCGGCACCGGCTTCATCGGCCGGCGGCTGGTGGCTGCGCTTGCGGCGCGTCACGGCGCGTCCTCCGTCGTCTGCCTGATCGCTCCGGCGGCGTCTCCGGCGGAAGCGGCCGCGCTCGACGCGCTTAGAGCCGCGGGCGTCCGTCTCCTCCCCTCCGATCTCCTGGGCTCTCCCGTCTGCGCGGAGCCGGCGCCGAAGGTCGAGGCGGTCTTCCATCTGGCCGCGAGCCTCGATCTCGGCGCGCCGGAGAGCCGACTGCGCGTCAACGACGAAGGAACGCGCAACCTCCTTGCGTGGCTCGGCGGCGCGGCGCGGGGCGGCCGGGTCAATTACGTGAGCTCGGTCGCCGTGCACGACCGCGTCGCGCACCCGACGGCGCCCATCGACGAAAAGAGCCCCTTCACGCCCCGAACCGCCTACGGAGTCACCAAGCTTAGGGGCGAAGAGCTCCTGCGCGCGGGGGCGGAGCCGGGCGGCTACTCGTGGACTGTCTTCCGGCTTCCGACCGTATACGGCCCCGGACAGCGCGACGGCGGTTTGTTCTCCACCATGCTCAAGCTCGCGCCGGCGAACGCCTTGCTCGCGCGGCTCGACTGGCCGGGCCGGACCAGCGTCATCCACGTCGACGACGTCGTTGAGGCTCTGGTCGCGCTTTCGTCCCTACCCGAAGCCGCCGGCCAGGCGTACTGCGTCTCCTCCGACGAGCATCCGACCGTGGGCGAGATCGCGCGGACGATCGCGAAAGTCTCCGGAGGCGCGCTCAGCCCGATCTCGATCCCCGGCCCGCTGCTGGCGCTCATGCGCGCGGCGGCCTGGAGTCCGCTGCTGCGCACCTGCGCTCCCGCTTCTGCCCGGCTCGCGGCGTGGCGCGTCAGCCTGATGGTCTCCGACGGCTTCTGGTTCGACCCGTCGAAGTTTCGCGCGGTCTACCGGAAGCCGATGCGCGCGCTCGAAGACGGGCTGCGCGAGCTCGCGGTGACCCGGTGAAGCGCCACTTGCCGGCCGCCCTCGCCTTCGCCGCGCTTTCGATCCTCGCTACCTGGCCGCTGGCCCGCTTTTTCACGATCGGGGTCCTCGGCGACGGCGACCCGTGGCAGTGGCTGTGGGGCTACTGGTGGTGGCACGAGGCCCTATTCTCGCTCGGACGCTCGCCCTTCTTCACCGACCGGCTGTTCTGGCCTAACGGCGTCAACCTCTGGTTCGAGTGCTTCGACATCCCGTCGACGATCCTCGCGCTGCCGCTGTGGCATCTACTGCCCGAGGTCTCCATCATCAATGCCACGCTGTGGCTGACCTACCCGGCGGCCGGCCTCGCGTTTTACTTCCTCGCGGCCGAGCTGTGGGGCGGCGGGCTCGCGGCGTTCCTCGCCGGCTGCCTCTACACCTTCAGCGCGTTCCACTTCGCCGAAGGCAGCGCGCACCAGCACCTGAGCTCGATCGAGTGGACTCCGTTGTACTTCCTCGGGCTGCTGCGGATGCTGCGGCTGGGGGGAGCCCGCGACGCGGCGCTGGCCGCCGTCGCGTTGGCGCTGGCGACCTTGGCGACCCCGTATCATCTGCTATTCTGCTTCGTCGGTACGGCCGTGCTTTTCGCCTGCTGGTCGTTCGACCCGGCGCGCGCCAAGACTCTCTGGTCGCGCAAGTTCTGGGCGCTCGCGTTTCCGATGGCGGGCGGCTATCTTCTGCTCGCCGGCTGGTTCCTCGCCGGGATGGCGCTCAGCGCCGCGCGCGAGCCCATCGTGGTGCCTCACGCGCCCGAGCTCCTCTCCGCCGATCTCGTGAACTTCTTCGTCCCGAACCCGACGAGCGCGTGGGCGGGGCCGTTCGGAGCGTTCATCCGCCGCTGGACCTGCAAGGGCGCCGAGGCGGAGGCGTACCTGGGCTGCGTGCTCGTCCTGCTCGCATGCCGGGGCGCATGGAAGAACCGCGCGGCGCGGCCGTTTCTTGCCGCCGCCGTCGCCGGCGCATTGCTTGCGCTCGGGCCGTATCTGCACGTCGGCGGCGAGATCTACCGGGCGATCCTTCTGCCGTACGGCTGGCTGGTGCGCGCGGTGCCGGGGCTCTCGGTGAGCGGCTGCCCCAACAAATTCTCGGGCCTCGTCGCCTTCGCGCTGGCTTGCGCCGCCGGCGCGGCCCTCGCCGAGCTTTGCCGCTCGAAGCGAGGACGAAACGCCGCCGTCGCTCTTACGGCGTTGGCCGTGCTCGAGGTCTGGCCGAAGCCGCTCGTGCTCCAGACCTACGCCGCTCCCGACTTCCTGAGGGCGATGGCTTCGGAGCCCGGCGAGTTCGCGGTGCTCGACGTAAGCCACCCTCTGCGCGCGCTGTGGAACGGCGTCCTGCACCGCCGCCCGCAGCCCGGCGGCTACATCACGCGCCCTCCGGCCAGCGCGCTCAAGTCGCTCGAGGAGGATCCGGCGCTGCGCCCGTTCATGGGCGCCTGGCCCGCCGGCGCGAAGCCGGTCACCGCGCTTCGGCGCGTCGACGCCGCGATCGATCTGAACGCCGAAACGGCCGCGGCCATGCCCGCGGGCTGGTCGCAGACGCAGTGGGTGGGCGCCGTTCGCGTGTCCGAGCCCGGGGACTACCGTTTCTACGTCGAGGCCGACGAGTACGCCGCGTTGTGGATCGACGGCCGGCCCGCCGTGGGCGGACCGGGGACCGACGAGCGCGAGGGCCGCGTGCGGCTCGCGCCGGGCGAGCACGGCCTGCGCCTGCTCTACCGCAAAGGCGAGTCCGGCCGCGTCCGCCTCTCGTGGCGCCCGCCTTCCGGCGCGCGCGCGCTGCTCGACGCCGCCGTGCTGCGTACGCCCGACGGCAAGCCGGGGTTGACCGGCGATTACCTGCGCTTCGATCCCGATCTGGGCATGCCCGCGGACGCGATGCGTGGGAAGCTCGCCGCCCTGAAGATCCGCTACGTGATCACCGACGGCTGGCGCCGGGCGCAGGTGCTCGCGCTGGGGATTCCGCTCGCCTACTCCGGCGGCGGGATCGAAGTCTACCGCCTGCCTTAGTTGGAGACCGGCTTGTAGGAGAGCCGCGCGTGGTGCTCTTGCAGGGAGCGCACGCCCATCGGCGCCTCGCGCAGGACCGCGATCCCGTGGATCGCCGCCTGGCAGGAGTGGATGTTCGTGATGGCGGGGATGTTGAGCTCGAGCGCCGTGCGGCGAATCGAGTAGCCGTCCGAGCGCGACCGCTTGCCCGACGGCGTGTTGATGACGAGGCTCAAGTTCCGCTGCTTGAGCAGGTCGACGACGTCCGGCTTGCCCTCGCCGAGCTTGAACACCTTCTTCGTCTCGATGCCGTGGCGCTCGAAGAAATGGTGCGTGTTCTTCGTCGCGTGGATCGTAAATCCCAGCTGCCTCAGCGCCGCCGCGATCGGGAGGATGTCCGGCTTGTCCTCGTCGCGCACGGAGATGAAAACCGCGCCGGAGGTCGGCAGCGCCATGCCCGTCGCGGCCTGGCTCTTGATGAACGAACGCGGGAAATCGGAGTCGATGCCCATGACCTCGCCCGTCGACTTCATCTCGGGGCCGAGCGTCGGGTCGACGCCGCGGAACTTCAAGAAGGGCAGGACGACTTCCTTCGTCGCCGTGTAGGGCAGGCTCGGCGTCATCGTCTTCCAGAGCTCCTTCGGGATCAGTCTCTTGAGCGGCGTGCCGGTCATCACGCGCGCGGCGATCTTGGCGAGCGGAAGCGCGGTGGCCTTGCTGACGAAAGGGGTCGTGCGCGACGCGCGCGGGTTGGCCTCGAGGACGTAAACCACGTTGTCCTTGATCGCGTACTGGATGTTGATGAGGCCGACCGTCTTCAGCCCGAGCGCCATGCGCCGGGTGTAGTCGGTGATCCGAGCGAGGTGGTCCGGGGTGAGCGAGTGCGTGGGGAGCGTGCACGCCGAGTCGCCGGAGTGGATGCCGGCCTCCTCGATGTGCTCCATGATGCCGCCGATGAAGACGTCCTTGCCGTCGCAGATCGCGTCGACGTCGACCTCGGTGGCGTCCGACAAAAAACGGTCGATGAGGATCGCCGGGTGCGAGGACGCGGCGATCGCCTTCTGCATGTACTCCTTCAAGCTGTCGTCGTCGTAGCAGGCGACCATCGCGCGGCCGCCGAGCACGTAGCTCGGGCGGACCATCACGGGATAGCCGATCTTGTGGGCGAGCCTGAGCGAGTCGCGCACGGTCTTGGCGATGCCGTAGGCCGGCGCGGGCACCTTGATGCGCTTGAGCAGGGCGCCGAAGCGTTCGCGGCTTTCGGCCATGTCGATGGAGGCGGCCTGGGTGCCCAGGATCGGCACGCCCGCCTTGTGCAGCGCCATCGTGAGATTGAGGGGCGTCTGCCCGCC
>JACRDR010000199.1 GCA_016212845.1 Elusimicrobiota bacterium | reverse complement strand
GGCCAGATGGGGCCGAGACCCGAGCGCCGGCGTCGCGAGAGTCCCCACAGCGCTCCGCCCAAGAGCAGCGAACCGATTCCCGCGGCGAGGCCGGCCCGCCGGTACGCCTTGCGGCGTTCCGCATCGGCCAGGATCGCGGCCTGCCGCGCCGCGTAGGCCTCCTCGTCCTCCTGGAGGATCGAGCGGAGCTTCAGCCGGAAGTTGCGCATCTCCTCGCCGAAGTAGGCCAGGCCGATGGCGTTGCCGATCTTCGCCCGCGTGTCGCCCGTCATGCCGCCGGTGAGAAGGGCCTGCAAATCGGCCGTCTGCTGCATCTTCTTGAGGGAGTTGAAGATCTGGAGCTGCTCGTTGTACTCGCTCTGGCCCTCGAGCAGGATCTTTCGCAGCTCGTTGCGCTCCGCGTCGACCGGAGCGAGGTCCGGAAGGTTCGGATAGCCGCCGCGCATGAGGTCGAGTCGTTCCATCGGCGCCAGGAGCTCCTTCGAGCGGCGCCGGAGATTGTCCATCAGGTTCGCCGTCGTCTGCGCGACGTCCTGCGGCGGGACGTTGAGGGGCTGGTCGTCCTTGTCCTTGTCGAGGAACGTCCGGAGATCGTCGACGGAGACGCGCTTGGCGCGCTTGATCGCCTTGTTGTCCTCGGTCAGCTCGTCGGCCGAGGCGAACGTGCACGCCCAAGCGGCGAGCACGGCTAATAGGAAGGCCCGCGTCCTCACGTCCGAAGTGTAGGGGACACCCCAAGCACTGTCAATGGCGGTTTGGTATGATCCGCAAGCGGTGAATTCCCTATGACTATCCGGCTGAAATTGGCCCTGCTGGTCTCCGCCCTAGTGACCGCCTCGATCGGCCTGGCCGCCGGCATCCAGTTTTTCGGGGAGCGCGCGGCCAGGCTGGCCGAGACCGAGGCGCGCCTGCACGCCCGCGCCGAGTCGTACGCGGCCGCCGCGGAGTCCACGCTCCAGCTCGGCGCGGTCGACGAGCTCTCGAGGGCGTTCCAAGGCGTCGCGCAGGAGCATCACCTCCTCTACCAATCGCTCGTGCGCAAGGACGGCCGGACGCTTTGGCGCGAGTCGCGCGAAGGCCTGACGGAAAGCATCAACGAGGAAGGCATCCGCGCCGCGCTCGGGACCGAGAGCGCCTACCGCTACGAGCGCGTCGAAGGCGGCCGCAGCGTCGTCGAGTGGGTGATTCCGCTGAAAGCCCGGTCCGAGGGCGCGACGGGGCCGACCGGCAGCCGTCCGCTCGGCGTCGTGCTTCGCAGCGGCTTCGACTTCGACGAAGTCCGCGCGGCTTCCGCCGCCGAGGCCGCGCCCGCGATGAAGCGTTTGGCGGTCGCGGGCCTGGCCAGCCTCCTGCTCGGGCTGCTCGGCGCCACCTGGCTGTCGACCAGCATCACTCGGACCATCCGCAAGCTCATGGCGGGCGCGCAGCAGGTGGCGGCGGGCCATTTTTCCGTGCGCGTACAGACCCGCCGCGGCGACGAGCTGGGCGAGCTCTCCAACGAGTTCAACGAGATGGGCCACAAGCTCGCGGAGCTCGAGTCGCTGAAAGACAGCTTCCTCGCCAAGATCACGCACGACCTCCGGAGCCCGCTCGGCGCGATCGTGTGCTACGCCGACGTCATGCTGATGGGCGCGCAGGGACCGCTGACGCCGAAGCAGGAGAACTCCCTCAAGCTCATCACCGCGAGCGGCAACGACCTCGCCGAGCTCATCAACAACATCCTCGACCTCACCAAGCTCGAGGCAGGCAAGATGGCGTTCACCGCCTCCGAGGTGAACCTCAAGACGCGCGCCCAGCAGGTCGTCGACCTGCTGAAGGTGAAGGCCGACGAGTACGGCGTCCGCCTCGACGCCGACGAGATCCCCCCGAACGCCTCGGTCTGGGCCGACGAGCAGGCCCTCGGACGCCTGCTGTCGAACTTGGTCTCGAACTCGCTCAAATTCACGCCCAAGGGCGGCCGCGTCTCGCTGCACTGGACGCGCGGCCAGAACGGCGAGGACGTCATCGCGGTGAAAGACACCGGCATCGGCATTCCCAAGGACAAGATCAACACGCTTTTCCAGAAGTTCTCCCAGATCGAGGAAACGATGCACCAGGTGCGTTTCGCCCGCGGCACCGGCCTCGGGCTTGCGATCTGCCGGGAGATCGCGGAGGGCCACGGCGGACGCATCTGGGTGGAAAGCGAGTTCCAGAAGGGCTCGACCTTTTACGTCGCGCTTCCGGCGAAAGCGCAGGTTTCGGCATGATCTTGGTCGTCGAGGATCCGCGCGAGTACGGCAAGCTTCTGGAGTCCGCGCTGCAGGCGCTGGGCGTCCCGCTGTTTTCCGCCTCCGGCGGCGCCGACGCGCTGCGCGTCGCGCTCGAGAAGAAGCCCAAGCTCGTGGTCGCCGCCGCGGCGCTCCCGGGCGCGAGCGGGTTCGAGCTCTGCCGCGTCTTCCGCGAGCGCAAGGAACTCGCCGGCCTCCGGGTGCTCGTGGTCAGCGACGCGCACTGCCCCGAGGAAGCGGCGCTGCGCGCCGCGGGCTTCGCGCCCGATCTCGTCCTGCCCAAGCCGTTCCGCGTGGCCGAGCTTCACGCCGCCGTACGTCGACTCCTAGCCTGATGCCGCGCCGGCTTCCCGCCAATCTCCGGCAAGCGCTGTCGTTGGCCGAGGCCGCGCTCGAGGCGACCGCCGACGGCCTGCTCTTCGTCAACCGCCGCGGGCGGATCACCGGCTTCAACCGGCGCTTCGTCCGCATGTGGCGGCTCCCGAAGCGCGTCGTGGACTCGCACGACGACGCGAAGGCGATCGCCTTCGTCTTGGGCCAGCTGCGGGATCCGGGCGCCTTCGGCGCGCGCATCCGCGCCCTGTACTCGCGGCCGCGCCAGGAGAGCTTCGACGTCATCGACTTCAAGGACGGACGCGTTTTCGAGCGGTACTCCCGTCCGCAAGTGATCGGCGCGCGCGTCGTGGGCCGGGTGTGGAGCTTCCGCGACGTCACGCAGGCCCGCCAGCTCGAGCGGGACCTGGCCGAGATCAGCGGCCGGGAGCAGGCCAAGCTCTCGCGCGAGCTCCACGACACCGTCGCGCAGACGCTTACCGCGATCAGCCTGCTCGCACGCGCCGGAGTCTCGCGGAACGCGGACAAGCCGGTCGCCGACCGCTTTCGCCGCATTGACCAGCTGGGCCGCACCGGGCTCAGCCAAGTCCGCACGACGGCGCGCGGCCTGATGCCGCCCGAGTTGGAGAAGGCGGATCTCGAGTCCTCGCTCAAGACGCTCGAGTCGACGGCGCGCGAGCTCTTCGGGATCGCGTGCTCGGTCTCGGTCCGGGGCGACGCCCGGATTGCGGAGCCCGGCGCGGCGGTGGAGC
>JACRDR010000192.1 GCA_016212845.1 Elusimicrobiota bacterium | reverse complement strand
AGATGCTCCGCTCGATCTGCGCCCAGGCGGGCCCCGTCTGCGCGACGATGGGGAACCTCAACAACCAGATCGGACACCCGCTTTCGCTACTCGAGCTCGGCGAGCACCACCGCTACGGCGTCTTCGAGCTCGGCGAGTCGCACTTCGGCGACATCGAGGAGCTGACCCGGCTGTGCCAGCCGACCGTCGGCGTTCTCACGAACGTGGGCCCGGCCCATCTCGAGTTCCTCGGCAATCTCGAGGGAGTGTTCCGCTGCCTCTCGGAGCTCGTGACCGCGTCGCCCGCGGATGCCGTATTCGCCGTAAACCTCGACGACCCATGGCTCGCCGCGCTGCAGCCCCAGCTGGGCGCCCGCGCGATCACCTACGGGCGCAGCGAGGAGGCGGCAGTGCAGCTGCGCGACAGCCCGGCGGGCGTCGTCGAGCTCGTCGTCGAGCGCCACAAGCTCGCGGCCAACCTGCAGACGCCCGGCCGCGTGCACCAGCTGAACGCCGCCGCGGCGGCCGCCGCCGCCATCGGCATGGGACTCGAGACGGACCGGATCGTGAAGGGCCTCGAGGCCTTCAAGCCCGCGCCGATGCGCTTCGAGCCCAGGCGGCACGCGAGCGGCGCCTGGCTCGTCGTCGACGCCTACAACGCGAACCCCGGCTCGATGAAGGCGGGGATCGAAAGCTTTCTCGACGCCTACCAGAACTGCCGCCGGATCCTCGTGCTCGGAGACATGCGCGAGCTCGGCCCCGACACCCCCAAGTTCCACCGCGAGCTGGGGGAATGGATCGGGGGCCTGCCCGTCGAGGCGGTCTTCCTCGCGGGCCGCGAGATGAAGGAAGCCGCCGCGGCCGCCAAAGGAGGCGTGCCCCGCGTCGTGAAGTGGGCGGAGGACCCCGGGAGCTGGACGGGCGAGCTCAAGGCGCTCCTCGGCCCCGACGCCGCCGCGTTTTTCAAGGCCTCTCGCGCGGTCGCGCTCGAGAAAGTCGTGGAGCGGCTCTGATGCTCTACTACCTCCACAATTTCCGCGAGGCCTGGGGCCCGCTCAACGTCTTCCAGTACCTGACGTTCCGCGGCGGCGGGGCCGTCATCACGGCGCTCGTCCTCACCCTCCTGATCGGGCCGAAGATGATAGAGCTGCTCCGCGCGTACAAGATCGGCCAGGTGCAGCGCACCGACGGCCCGTCCACGCATCTCGCGAAGAAGGGGACTCCGACGATGGGAGGGCTCCTGATCTTCCTCAGCATGACCCTCTCCACGCTCTTGTGGATGCGGCCCGACGTCCGCTTCACCTGGCTCCTGCTCTTCGTGACCGTCGCGCTCGCCGGCATCGGCTTCTGGGACGACTACCGCAAGCTCATCGGGAAGGACCCGAAGGGCGCGCCATCGGCCACGAAGTTCGCGGTGCAGATCGCGGTCGCGATGATCGTGGTCACCTATCTCGCGGCGTATCCGCCGAGCGGCCCGTTCGCCACGAAGGTCCTCCTGCCCTACACGAAGCAGCTCGCGTTCAACCTCGGCGTGCTGTACTTCATGCTCGGCATCCTCGTGATCGTCGGCGCGTCGAACGCGGTGAACCTCACCGACGGCCAGGACGGCCTCGCCGCCGGCTGCATCATCTTCTGCGCGATCGCCTACGGCGTCTTCGCCTACGCCGCGGGCAACGTGAAGTTCTCGAGCTACCTGCTCATCCCCTACGTCGAGGGCGCCGGCGAGGTCTCGGTCTTCCTCGCGTCCATGGTCGGCGCGTGCCTCGGCTTTCTCTGGTTCAACGCCTACCCGGCCGAGGTGTTCATGGGCGACACGTCGTCTTTGGTCCTCGGGGGCCCGATCGGCACGGTGGCGCTCTGCGTGAAGCAGGAGCTCATCCTCCCGATCGTCGGCGGCATCTTCGTCATGGAGACCGTCTCGGTCATCCTGCAGATGGGCAGCTATAAGCTGAGAGGGGGCAAGCGGATCTTCCGCATGGCGCCTTTGCACCACCATTTCGAGCTGGGCGGCATCGCGGAGTCGAAGGTGACGGTCCGGTTTTGGATCGTCTCCATCATCCTGATGCTTTTTTCCCTCGCGTCTCTCAAGCTGCGGTGACGAAAAAGAAGAAGGCGAAGAAGACGGCGAAAGCGGCGCCTAAGCCCCGCGCGCGCAAGAAGGTCGAGCGGCCCCAAGACCGCTTCGATCCGGCGGCGTACGCCAAGACGGAAGCCGCCGTCCTCGGCATGGGCCGCTCCGGCGTCGCCGTCGCGAACCTGCTCGCCTCCAAGGGATTTAAGGTCCTCGTCTCCGATCACCGGCCGCACAAGGAAGTGCGTCCCGCCGCCGAGAAGCTCAAGGACAAGGTGAAGTGGGAGGCGGGCGGGCACTCCGACCGCCTCCTGCGCTGCGCCTTCGCCGTGAAGAGCCCCGGCATGCAGCCGGGAGCGCCCGTGCTCGAGAAGCTGCGCGCCGCCGGCATCCCGATATTCTCCGAGCTCGAGGTCGCGCTCGCGTTCTGCCGGCCCGGCGAGATCGTCGCCATCACCGGAACGAACGGCAAGACGACCACGACCCTGCTCACCGCCGAATT
>JACRDR010000190.1 GCA_016212845.1 Elusimicrobiota bacterium | reverse complement strand
GTCTCGTTGCGCTCGTAGTGCGTGGCCACGAGCCCGCTCAGCACTTCGTCGCGGCCCATGTCGGCCCCGACCTTGAGCTCGAGGCAGAGCTCGCGGTAATTGTCGGGCGAGCCGATGTTGTAGATGCAGGAGACCGAGGCGACCACGATCACGTCCCGGCGGGAAAGGAGCGAGCTCGTCGCCTTCAGCCGCAGCATGTCGATGTGCTCGTTGACCTGCGCGTCCTTCTCGATGTAGGTGTCGGTCGAGGGGACGTAGGCCTCCGGCTGGTAGTAGTCGTAATAGGAGATGAAGAACTCGACCGCGTTGTGCGGGAAGAAGGACTTGAACTCGGCGTAGAGCTGGGCCGCCAGCACCTTGTTCGGGCTGATGACGAGCACAGGCCGCTCGATCTTCTGGATGGCGGACGCCATCGTGAAGGTCTTGCCGGAGCCGGTGACGCCGAGGAGGACCTGGTTCTTGCGTCCCGTCTTGAAGCCGTCGACGAGCTCGTCTATCGCGCGGGGCTGGTCGCCGGCGGCCTGGAATTCCGACTCGAGGCGGAAAGGCATTTGGCCATTATATAAAAGGCTTCGACATGTGGTTATTGCTCCGGCACCGACGGCGGGTAAAGTTCGAATTGGTACAATCGCCCCGATGTTCCGGTCCCTGAAGCACCGCAATTTCCGCCTGTTTTTCGCCGGGCAATTCGTCTCGCTCACGGGCTCGTGGATGCAGCAGACGGCGCTCGCCTGGCTCGTCTACCGCCTCACCCACGATCCGTGGCACTTGGGGCTCGTCGGCTTCGTCGGACAGATGCCCGCGGCCGCCTTCGGGCTTTACGCCGGCGTGCTGGTGGACCGGGTGGAGCGGCGCCGGCTCGTGCTCGTCACGCAAAGCCTGGCGCTGCTGCAGGCGGCGATCCTGGCCGTGCTCGCCCTTTCCGGACGCATCGAGCTGTGGCATCTCTACGCGCTTTCGGCTTTCGCGGGCGCGATCAACGCTTTCGACCTCCCGGCCCGGCAGGTGATGATCGGCCAGCTCGTGCCTCCGGAGGACCGCCACAACGCGATCGCGCTCAACTCCACCATCGTCAACGGCTCGCGCATCATCGGGCCCTCGGTGGCGGGCGTGCTCGTGGGCCTTTGGGGCGAAGGCATCTGCTTCGCCGCGAACGCGGCGAGCTATCTCGCCGTGCTGTGGGCGCTTTGGGCGATGGACGTCTCCTTCCGCGCCGCCGGTACGAGCGAGGCGTCGGCGAGTTCGGAGATCCGCAGCGGCCTCGGCTACACGCTCGCGCACGAGCCGATCCGCATCCTCCTGTTCCTGCTCGCGATCACGAGCCTGGCCGGACTGCCTTTCCTGGTGCTGATGCCGATCTTCGCCGACGAGATCCTCCACCGCGGTTCCGAGGGCCTGGGGCTCTTGATGGGCGCCTCCGGAGTCGGCGCGACCGCCGGCGCCTTGTGGCTCGCCCGCCGGCGCAGCGCCGCGGGACTCGAGCGGATCGTCGTGAGGGTTATGTTCGTCTTCGGCGCCGCTCTGCTCGTCTTCTCCGGCTCGCGCTCGCTGCCGCTGTCGCTCGCCGCGATGGCGGTGCTGGGCCTGGGCATCGTCGTGCAGTTTGCCGGCGTGAACACCCTGCTTCAGGAGCTCTCCGAGGAGCGCTTCCGGGGCCGCGTGATGGCCTTCTACGGCATGGTGTTCATGATCGCCAACCCGCTGGGGAACTTCCTCGCGGGCTCCCTCGCCTCGCATATCGGGGCCCCGTGGACGGTCGCGCTCGGAGGCTGCTTCTGCCTCGTTTTCGCTCTCCGGCACGTCGAGTACCTGCCTCGGGTCATGCGCCTGAAAGCGCGCTCGGAGGGCATAGGTCTAAGGGCCCAGTCCGGAGTGGGTCTTTCGCCGGAGGGGGATGGGTACGCTGGACCCAGCCCCGAGGGCGGCCCGGGGTCTATACTGAAAGCGGGATAGGATCATGCTCTTCATACGCTTCATCTTCTGCCTGGGCGTGGGGCTCGTGGGCCTCTGCATGGTGCTGCTCACCGTCATGGAGACGGTTTTCGCCGACTGGGACGTCGCCCACGACCTGAAAGTGCTTTTCCGCGGCCGCCGCCACTTCATTCGCAACCTGCTCGAGCGCCCGGCGCACAACGATCACGGGGCCAACCAGGGCCGGATCAACGCCTACGGCCGCCCGTCCGCTCCGCAGCGCCAGATCGAGTACAACGCGACTTCTCTTCCCGCCCAGCACCACCAAGCCGAGCCCGAAGCCGCGCCCGCCGAAGAGACGCACGAACCCGCCGCCGTCTAGGTCTCTTACTCGACCATCTTCCGGAGCAGAACCCGCGCCTTTTCGTTGTTCGGGTCCAGCCGGAGCGCCGCTTCCAGGTGGGAGGCCGACTCCTTCAGCCGGCCGATCTCGTAGAGCGCCTTGCCTAGGTTCAGATGGGCGTCGAGCTGGTCCGGCTTCAGCTCGACGGAGCGCTTCCACTCCTCGACCGCCTTGGGCAGGTCTCCGGTCGAGTAATAAAGGTTCCCGAGATTGTTGTACGGCCCGGGCCGCTTGGGATCGAGCTGGGTGACGAGCCGGTAGCGCGCGATCGCCGGCTCCCAGGCGCGCTCGCGGGCGTAGAGGTAGCCCAGGTGTTCCGCCACGTCGACGCTGGAGGGGTCGGTCTTGAGCTGCGCCTCGAGCTTCTCGAGCAGAGCCTGCACTTCGGGGCTCGCCTCGATATGGAAGCCGGGCTGCTTCGCCAAGCGGCGTTGGGCCAGGAACGGTTCCGCCGCCGACCAGCCCCAGCCCGCCAAAAAGATCGCGCAGGCCGCGGGGACCGCGGCGCGCCACCCGGGACCGGCCGGCTCCGAAGCCTCCGGCTTCGACCAGACGGCGGCGGCGG
>JACRDR010000188.1 GCA_016212845.1 Elusimicrobiota bacterium | reverse complement strand
TCCTCGGAAAAGGCTACCCGGGCGGGACGAACTTCAATATCTCCGGATCCGGGCCGGGCGGAGGGACGCCCAGCCAAGGAGGCGCCGGCGGCGGCGGCCACGGCGGCACGGGCGGGACGGGCTCGAGCTTCATCCCCTATCCGGCCGGGACGGGCGGCGGAACCTACGACAGCTTCGAAAGCCCCGGCGACTTCGGCTCCGGCGGAGGCGGCGACCATGCCGGCGCCGGCGGCGGCGCGCTGCGCATCGCCGCGGCGGGGGGGCTTAGGCTCGACGGCACGATCGAGGCGTCCGGAGCGGCCGGCACGCCGAGCTCGGATGGCGCAGGCGGGGGCGGAGGCGGCGGAAGCGTGAATCTCTGCCCTACGGCGGACCTCTCGGGCGCCGGGGCCGTTCGCGCCGCCGGAGGCGCCGGGGGCACGGGCGCGTTCGGAGTCGGCGGCGGAGGAGGCGGCGGCCGCGTGTGCGTGCCCGTCAGCCGGTTCACGGGCGCGATCGACGTGGCGGGTGGACCGGCGACGCCGCCGGCGCAGCCCGGCCAGCCTGGCAGCGCCAACCGCATCGCCGCCGTGGCTTCCAGCACGGATGCGGTCGTGGCGCTCACGACCTTTTTGCCCAGCATGACGGTCAGCGCCGTCTCGACCGGCTCGGCGCAAGCGGAAGCCTTTACCGTCGCTTCCTCCAGCCAGTTTCTGGTCAGCGTCACGCCGTTCTACGAGCTGGAGCCCAGCCCGATCGTTTTCAGTACTCCCGCGGTGCTGACCTTCGTCTTCGAACCCGGGGGCATTTCGACGGGAACGCTCGCTATCTACCGCTTCAACGGCGTGGCGTGGGACTCGGGGCCGGTGCTGAACCAGGAGCTCACGATCCTGGCGGACGGGCGCGTGCAGCTTACCGGGCGGCTGCTCACGGCGTCCCTATACGGAGTGTTCCGCGAACAGCCCGACCGGTCGGCGCCTGTTTCGGTCGCCCGGTTCATGCCGCCCTACTTCGCCGCGCCGGACGCGGTCTACGTGGGCACGGGACCGGCGATCGCATTCGAGGCTTCCGATCCGCCTTTGGTGACCGGCGAGGCGGGCTCCGGGGTCGCCCGGATCGAGACGAGCGTCGACGGCGGGCCCTGGACTCTCTACGCCGGAGCGTTCGCGCTCGCGTCCGGCCGGCACGTAGTCGCGCACCGCGCCGTCGACCAGGTCGGCAACGTAGAGGCGCCCCGGTCGGTCGTGGTGGAGGTCGATCCGGTCGCACCCTCCACGCTTCTGCTCGTCAACGGCTCCGCCTCCGCGTCGGCGGTCGTGGTTTCGACCGACGTTCTGGCGCTGGCGACGGCCGACGGCGGGGCCGGGGTTCTCGAGACGCTGCTCGCGGTCGACGGTTCGACGCGCGACGCCGGCGGCGTGTTCTCGCTCGCCGCCGGGACGCACAGCTTGGTATTCGGCAGCATCGACCGGGTGGGCAACCAGGAGCCTGTCTCGCGAGTCGAGTTGAGGGTGCTGCCGTTCGACGCGGGGGCGCCGACGACGACCCTCACTACTTCGGGCGGCATCGCGTTCGACCGCTTCGGCCGAAGCTATCTCACGCCGGACGTAGTCCTCTCGCTGTCGGCGGCCGACGAGCGGTCGGCGGTGGAGGCGACCTTCGTGAGCCTCGACGGCTCCGCCTTCTTCCCTTACGCGTCGTCTTTCAGTCTCGCCGAGGGCACGCACACGATTTCCTTCTACTCGGTCGACGCGGCGGGAAACTCGGAAGGTCCGAGATCGGCGGTGTTCGACGTGAGCCAGTTCGCGCTCAACGCGGTGAGCGCGGGCGGCGTCGGGACTCCCGACACGGTCTCGGGCGGGTCGGTGCTCATCGGCGACCTCGCGCTTAACGGGCCGTTCTCGGCCTTCGGCAACGCCTCGATCCGGGGCGGCGTAAGCGCGCCGTCGATCGCGCTCAACGGCAACGCGACGATCACGGGGACGAGGACGCTGATCGCCCGCCCCGCGCATCCCTCGCCGTTCGACCTCGCCGCCGCTCTGGCCGGCGCGAGCGCCTCCGACCGAAGCCCCACGATCGGCGGACATCTTCAAAACGGATTCCTGAAACTCTCCGGCGGGACGAGGCTCTCGCTCAGCACCGGAAGTTACGTCCTCAACGGCATCGAGTTGAGCGGAAACTCCGTGCTGAGCGTCTCGGGAAAGGTCGGGCTCTTCGTTCGGGGGCCGATCTCGCTGTCCGGCGGCGCGCGAGTCAACGACTCGTCCGGCGCGGATTCCGAGGACCTCGTCGTCTTCTCGGACTCGAACGCGCCGATCACGCTGACGGGCAATTCCCGCTTCGGCGCGTACGTATATGCGCCGAACGCCTCCACGAGTCTCTCGGCGCTCTTGGCCGGCCACCTTTTCACCGCGTCGATCGACGCGCATGGAGGAGGGGCTCTGGCTTCCGGCAGGACCGTGCCCGGCTCCGGCAAGGTCGTGGCGGCCGGACGCGCCGACGACGCGGTGCTCGCCGCGACGGACGATTCCTTCGCGTTCCGCGACCTTTACGCCTTCCCGAATCCCGCGAACGCGGGCCGGAGCCCGACGATCCGCCTGCAGGTCGGGCAGGCCGACGCCGTGGAACTGCGCATCTACGACGTCTCTGGCGAGCTCGTGCACGGCGCGCAGTTGACCTCGGCGCGCGTCGTCGACGACGGCGGCGGCAAGGGCCCGCAAGTGACCTACGACTACGAGTGGAACACCGGCGGGATCGGCTCGGGAATCTATCTGTACGCGGTGACGGCGCACCGGTCGGGACAAACCGACATTCGAAAGGCGCAGAAACTGGCGGTCGTGAAATGAGACCGGCCATCCTTTTCTTGATTCTGGGGCTTTCCCCCCAGGCCTCGTCCGAGGAGACGGCCGCGTTCCTGAAACTGCAGTCGGGCGCCCGCTCGATCGGCTTGGCGGAGGCCTTCACCGCCGTGGCCGACGACCTCAACGCCCAAGCGTTGAACCCCGGCGGCTTGGCGCAGCTCAAAGCCCGCGAGGCGGGCTTCTCGCACGCCGAGTTATTCGCCGAGACGAAATTGGACTCGCTCGGCTACGCGCACCCGCTGCCGGGTTCGCGCGGCACGCTCGCCGCCGGGCTCTTGCGGCTTTCCCATGGCTCGGTCGTATCCCGCGACGCTTCGGGAAAGGTCACAGGCTCTTTCGAGGCGTCCGACACCGCGCTCCAGGCCGGCTGGGCCGGTGGATTGTCCGGCATCGGCATGATCGGATTGAACGTGAAATACATCGAGAGCCGCCTCGCCTATGCCACCGCGCGCGGCGTCGCGTTCGACCTCGGCCTGCTTCGCCTGGGCAAAGGGGCGTGGTCGTGGGGAGCGGCGGTGCAAAACTTGGGCAGCGGCCTTCGCTACGCCGAGCGGAGGGAGAGCCTCCCCCTCGCCGTCGCCGCGGGCGCGGCGGTGAGGCTCGGCGGCGGGCTGCTGCTGGCGGGCGAACTGCGAGCGCGGCCGAAGACGGGCGGGATCTCAGCGGGCATCGGCACCGAGTACGGCGTTCTCCCCAATTTCACGGTCCGCGGCGGCTACCGGTCGGCTATGGACCGCAGCTCCATAGGTGGTTCGGCCGCCCCGATCTCCGGTCTCGGTCTCGGCTTCGGAATCAGGGTCCGCAAAGCCGCGATCGACTATGCGATCACCCCGCAAGGAGAGCTCGGGCAGGCGCAGAGGTTGTCGGTTTCCACTCGGTTCTAAACTCGGCGGCGGCGGAAAGCGGCGCTATCGGGTATAATTGGGGCCCTTCGGAGTGGAATTTTCCCGTTCGGGAATATCCCTTGCGTAAAACGACCCGGACGGGTATAATATTCCCGTTCGGGAATATTAGCTTGAATGGTGTCACCTAGGGCTGGATATTACCGAACGGGAAAATGAATCCAACCACCTCAAAGGCGCTGGCGAAGAGCGCCGACGACATCGGCCGCATCATCAGACAGGCCCGCAAGGACGCCGGTCTTAAGCAGGCGCAGGCCGCGGCTCTCTGCGGCGTCGGAACACGCTTCCTCTCCGACCTCGAGAACGGCAAGCCCACCCTCCAACTCGGCAAAGTCTTGAAGGTCCTGCACGGATTCGGCCTTCGCGTCCTCATCAAACGCAAGGAGTTCGGCGAATGAGCGGCGTCCTCGGCGTCTACTGGGGCGCGAAGCTGGCCGGGCGTCTGAGCGAGGACGACGGCGGGCATTTCGAGTTTCGATACGAATCGAGCTGGCTCGGCGATCCCCAAGCCATGGCGATTTCCATCCGCCTGCCTCTGAGGCCGGAGCCCTTCGATGAGCCGGCCTGCCGCATCTTTTTCGGGAACCTTCTTCCGGAAGGACCGACGCGACGGCTGATCACCGGCAAGCTCGGGCTCTCCGAGTCCAACGACTTCAAGCTGCTCGAAGCTCTCGGCGGCGAATGCGCGGGCGCGCTGTCGATCCTGCCGGAGGGCGAGACCGCGAGCGGGTCGGGCGACTACGCGCCGCTGCCGCGACAAGAGCTCGACCGCATGATCGAGGAGATGCCGCACAATCCCCTGTTGCTCGCCAGCGAAGACCTGAGGCTGTCGCTCGCGGGCGCCCAGCAAAAGATCCCCGTCTACTACGAGGACGGCGAGTTCTTCCTG
>JACRDR010000194.1 GCA_016212845.1 Elusimicrobiota bacterium | reverse complement strand
GCTGCTGCAGCGAGCGAAGATCATTGACCTGCTGCGCCTAAACGAGCGACGCCTTAGGCGGATGGCATCCCCTGACCCTCAGCTATGTCTGGAGTTTTAGCTGGACAGCTGTGGGACTGGCCCCAAATTGATTCCGTCAGACGGGGACGTTCTTGCCGACGGCGACGAACGGGGCTTGGATGAGGATGTACATCAGGTCCCGGTCGAGAGGCGACTCGCTTCGGATCGAGATCGACACCAAGCCGTTGGACCAGCCGACCTGCCGGATGTCTTCCTTCTTCACCCACTCGTAGACCTTCTTGCCGTCCACCACGCGGTCGGACCAGACCACCGCGTTGTACCACGGCACTTCCTTCGGTTCCGTGGACGCCCCGATCTCGGGGAACGCCGTCGCGATCGCGCTCATTTACGCCTCCTGGTAATACCGGTACAGCAACGCCAGCGAGCCGGCGCACAACAGATGCCACACCGCGTGGCCTTGGAGCAGACTCTCCGGGGAGCATACGATCTTTCGCTGGTCGAGCGTCCAGATCCCGAACGCCAGCAAGAAGACCGCAAGCGCGGCGAACAAGAGGCGGCGATCGCGCGCGACGGTCGGCCGGAGCTCGGCCAAGAGCAGTCCTCCGGTCAGGACGCCGAAGAGCGGGCGCCGGAGCGCGTGTCCCGCGTCGGAGACCAGGACCGCCGTGGAGAGAGCCGCGAGGAAGGCGAACCAGCGGCGCCGAAGACCTAGGCCATGGACGAGCAGGAATCCCACGACGAGGTACATCCCCAGCACGTCGAGCGTCTCGCCCGCCCACGTGAGCGAGGCGTGGAAGAAGAAGCTCGCCACGCCGAGCAGGAAGACGAGCGCCCCGTACGCGCGGCCGAAAGGCGAGGAATCGCGCCGGAGGATCCAGAGACCGACGGCGACGTAGGCGAGGTTCGACCAGGTGTCGGCGGGCTGGCGGATCCACGCCTCCCGAGGCGCCTCGCAAAAGCAGTCCGGCAGGCAGAACGCCGGACGCCAACCCGACCAGGGATTCTCTATGGCAGGGAGACCGTCGCCACGGCGTAGCAGGAGATCGCTTCGCCCTTGCCGATCTCGCCCAAGCCTTCGTGGCTCTTGGCCTTGAGGCTGACCCGGCCCTCGGGCAGAGAGAAGAGCTTCTGCAGGGATTCCGAAAGCTGGCCGTAGTGCGGCTTGAGCTTCGGCTCCTCGGCCACCAGCGTGACGTCCAGGTGGAGGATGCGCGCGCCCTTCGCCTTCACCTTCGCGAGCACCTTTTTCACGATCTCTTTCGAGGCGATGCCCTTGATCGACTTGTCCTCGGGCGGGAACATCATGCCGATCTCGCCGAGACCGCACGCGCCCAGGATCGCGTCGCAGGCGGCGTGCAGCACGACGTCGCCGTCGGAGTGCCCGAGCAGGCCCTTTTTGTGCTCGAGCTGGACGCCGGCGAGCCACAGCTCGCGGTTCGCTACGAGCTTGTGAATGTCGAAGCCGAAGCCCGCGCGCGACTCGCCGGGCGGAGCGCCGATCCGGCGGTCCATGAACGCGCCGGCGATGGCGAGGTCCTCGGGCGTGGTGATCTTGATGTTCTCGTAGGTGGAGGGCACGATCTTCACCTTGTGGCCCGCGCGCTCGACGAGCTGAGACTCGTCGGTCGCGTTCTTTTCCTTGGGAAATTTCACGATCGCCTCCTCCAAGAACTCGCGGCGGTACGTCTGCGGGGTTTGCGCGAGCCAGTAGGTCGAGCGCTCCGGCGTGCCGGAGACCCACATCTGCTTGTTGGTGACTTTCTTGAGCGTGTCCTTCACGGGGACGGCCGGCACGCACGCGCCGGACTCCTCGGCTTCCTCGAGGCAGGCGCGGATGACCTCGGGCGTGACGAGCGGACGCGCGCCGTCGTGCACCGCGATGATGTCGACGTCCTCCGACAGCGCCGCGAGACCGTTCTTCACGGATTCCATGCGCGTGTCGCCGCCCGCGACCACGCGGACGCGGTCGGATTTCAGGCGCTCGCCGTGCGCGGCGATGTTCTCCGCGGTCATCACGAGGACGATTTCCTCGACGTTCGGGACGGAGAGGAACGTGTCGAGCGTCCACTCGACGACGGGACGCCCGCGCAGCGGGAGGAACTGCTTCGGGCGGCCCATGCGGGTGCCCGAGCCGGCCGCGACGATGATGGCGCCGGCCTTCATCAGGCCGGCTCGATGCCCCGGACGCGTCCCGCGGACTCGCCGCGGGCCTTGCCGAAGATCATGCGGCCCGCCGGCGTCTGGAGGATCGACGTGACCGAGGCGTCGACGCGCTTGCCGATGAACCGGCGCCCGTCCTCGATGACGACCATCGTGCCGTCGTCGAGGTAGCCCACGCCCTGGTCGCGCTCCTTGCCTTCCTTCATCACGAAGAGGCTCATCGTCTCGCCGGGCAGCACGACCGGCTTGAGCGCGTTCGAAAGATCGTTGACGTTGAGGCAAGGAACGCCTTCGAGCGCCGCGATCTTGTTCAAGTTGAAGTCGGTGGTCAGCACTTTCGCGCCGAGTTCCTTCGCGAAGCGCACGAGCTTGCCGTCGACTTCCTTGATCTCGGGAATATCCTTCTCGACGATCTTGAGCGGTACGCTCGGGATCTCCTTGAGCCGGGCCAGGATGTCGAGGCCGCGGCGTCCGCGGGCGCGCTTGAGCGCGTCCTCGGAGTCGGCCAGTTGATGCAGCTCGTTGAGGATGAACCGCGGCACGATGAGCGCGCCCGAGAGGAAATTCGTCTCGGCGATGTCGACCACGCGCCCGTCGATGATGGCGCTCGTGTCGACCACCTTCATCTCCGAGCCGCGGCGCTTGCCGCGCTCGAGGAGGTCTTTATCGAGACTGTCGAGCTCCGGCAGCTTCCGGAAGGCGACGATGGTGCCGAGCGCGGCCAGCGAAAAGTACCGCAGCGCGGAATAGCGGTCCCAGACCTGGTTCAGAGAGTCGTTGTTGACCTGGAACACGGAATAGTCGAGGAGCTTCATGGCGATGATGCCCCCCGCGCAGCCGATGGCCCCGGCCACGAGGTTGAAGAGCTGGATCGACTCGATCATGGCCTCGAGCGCGACCAGGACGATACCGACTCCCAAGCCGACGGCGAAGCCCTGCTTGGTGTGCGTGATCTGGAAGTAGACGATCGCGGGACAAGCCGCGAGCACGACGGCGCGATAGACCCATGTGATCATTATTGGGGGTCCTCCTCGATGTAATCGTCGGCGGACGCGTCCTTGGTATTTCCGCCCAGCTCGCGAGCCACGGCTGCGGCGATATCCGCCGCGCCGTCAATGGTGAGACCGGCGCCTTTCAAGTCCTTCAGCGCCGCTTGGGGCACGAGCGCCCCGGCGAAACCCATCTTTTCGGCTTCCTTGAGCCGCTGCGGCAGGAAAGGCGCCCGCTGGATGTTGCCGAGCAGGCCGACCTCTCCGAGATAAACCCGGTCGGCCGGAAGGGCCGCGTCGCGAGCGGAGGACACGATCGCCATGCAGACCGCGAGGTCGACGGCGGGGTCCTTCGGCTTGAGACCGCCCGCGAGGCTCACGAACACGTCGCGGCTCTCGAGGCGGAGGTGCAGGTGCTTCTCGAGCGCGGCGAGGAGCACGAGGGTGCGGTTGAGATCGAGTCCCGTCGCCATGCGGCGAGGGAGCGGATACTTCGTGTGCACGACGAGCGCCTGCACCTCAACGAGGACGGGGCGGGAGCCCTCCATCGCCACGCTGACGGCGCGGCCGGCGAGCGAGCGGCCCGTCCGTTCGGACAGGAAATACGCGGAGGCGTCCTTCACCTCGCGCAGGCCCTGTTCGGCCATCTCGAAGAGCGCGATCTCGTCGGAGGGGCCGAAGCGGTTCTTGGGGACGCGCAGGACCCGGAGCAGGCCCTGATCCTCGGTGTCGAACGCGAGCACGGTGTCGACGATGTGCTCGAGCACGCGCGGTCCGGCGAGGGAACCCTCCTTCGTGACGTGGCCGAGCATGAGCACGATCGTGCCCTTCGACTTGGCGGCGCGCAGGAGCTCGGCGGCGCACTCGCGCACCTGGCCGACCGAGCCGGGGCTGCCGACGAGGTCGGGGTGATAAATCGTCTGGATCGAGTCGAGGATGAGCACGTCGGGCTCGACCTCGCGCAGCGCGTCGAGGACTTTCAGGAGATCGGTCTCGGAGGCCAGCAAAAGATCGTCGGCCTTCACGCCGAGGCGGCGCGCGCGGCCGGAGACCTGCGAGAGCGACTCCTCGCCGGAGGCGTAAAGGATCTTCAGGCCCTTGCCCGCGAGGCTCGCCGCCGCCTGCAGCATGAGCGTCGACTTGCCGATGCCCGGAGGCCCCGCGAGGAGCGCGACCTGGCCCTTGAGCAAGCCGCCGCCGAGCAGGCGGTCCAGTTCGCCCAAGCCGACCGAGATGCGCTTTTCGCCGGTAGAGTCGATCTCGGAGAGCTTCTTGAGCCCGGAGGAGAAATCGGTGAGGAGGCGCGCACCCGCCGCGCCCTTGCCGGGAGGCGCCGAGGAACGGACCTCGACGGCTTCCTCGACGAGCGTGTTCCAGCCTTGGCAGCCGGGGCATTGTCCGAGCCATTTCGGGCTGGAAAAGCCGCAGCTCTGGCAGCGATGGATCGACTTGAGACGGGGCACTATTTGCTCTTGGAGCGGCCTTTCGTGCCGGCGGCGCCGAACGACACCATGCCGAGAAGATACGCCACGTCCTTGTCCTCGAAAGCGACGTTGACCCAGGTCTGATAGCGAGCGACTTCCTGCATGTCCTCGACGCGCGCCCCCAGGCCGACGAACTTGTGCAATTGCGCGAAGACGCCCGCGGCCAGGATCGGATGATCCAGCCGGCGTCCCTCGACCGTGCGGTTGCGTCCGAAATCGTAGGCCTCGCCGATCACGCTGACCTTGCCCAGCACCGGCTTGTCGTAGAAGGGCGTGAGCTTCAGCCGGCCGCCGCCGCCGCTGCGGAGCACGCCGACGCCGACGTCCCAGCCCTTGCCGTCCCAGCCGAGCAGCGCGTCGACGGTGTTCTTGCGCTGATAGTCGATGCCGCGGGCGTCGTCGGAGGGGCTCGAGAGGTTCGAGCCGCCGACGTAGTAGTAG
>JACRDR010000193.1 GCA_016212845.1 Elusimicrobiota bacterium | reverse complement strand
CGAACCCTAAAAGGTTTATAAGGGACCATATAAACCGTTTAGGGTTCGACGCGTGAGGGATATAGATCCCGAATTAGGAAAACCAAAGCTCCGGGTGGCGAGGATGGGTCGGATCGGCCGGGTGTTCGCGGCGCCGGCGCCGAAGGCGCCGCCGACGCGAACAGAGGCCGATGGGCCCCATCCTCGACAGGACCCGGAGGTTTGGTTTTCCCTATTAGGGCCTATCCTTGTACGGGAGGATTCTCTTCGAGGATCTGCCGGACGAGCGCCAGCAGCTCCTTGCGTCCGTACGGCTTCGAGAGAAAGTAGGTGCGGCCGTCCATGTCGAGGCCTTTCGCGACGGAGCTTTCAGGCGCCCCGGACAGGATGAGGATCGGCTTTTCCTTCCAGAGCGGATTGGCGCGCAGAGCCTTGTGGAAGGTCCCGCCCCCGCCGGCCGGCATCATGAAGTCGAGGACGATCATCGCCGGATCGAGCTTCTTGAGCACGGCCATGCCTTCGATCGCGTCGGCGGCGATCTTCACCTCGTAGCCCTCGAGCTGGAGCACCTCGCCGATGAGCAGGCACATCGTCTCGTCGTCGTCGACGACGAGCACCTTCGGGCGGGACATGACGGAAGTATAGCAATATGCCGATTCTTCCTCTAAAATGAGACGATCTTGTGACGACTTCCTTCGTGGTGGCCTTGGTCGGCTTCGATCCCGCGTTTCTCGAGCAGTGCCGCGCCGCGCTCGAGAACCAGGGCTACGCCGTCTTCGACGAGCCGGACACCGAGAAGGCGCTCGCGGGGTTCTCGACCCGGCGCTCGGACCTCGCCAAACCGGACGTCTGGGCGCTGGGCCCGCTGGAGCCCGTTCCCTTCCTCATCGCGGTGCAGAAAGTCCGCGGCCACCCGCTGGCGGCCAAGGCCGGCATCCTCGCGGTCAACGAGAAGCTGACGGCCGACGAGGCCGCCGCGGTGCTCAACGCCGGCGCCGACGACTGTTACCGCAAGCCCTTCATCCCCGCCATCTTTTCGGCTCGCGTCCGGGGCATCCTCCGGCGCCGCGGCGAGGAAAAGGCGGCCGCCGACGACCCGAACCTTTGGCGGTTCGGGCCCGGTCTCGAGCTGCATCTGATCCAGCGGAGCGTCGCGGTGGACCAGCTCCGCGTTCCCTTGAGCCGGGGCCAGTTCGACCTGCTCGCCTGCCTCGCCCAGAGCGCGGGGAAGGCGGTCCCCGCGGCCCAGCTCATCGCGATCCTGGCGAAGTCTCTCCTCTACGTGAACGCGACGCATTTGAAGCGCGAGATCGAGCAGATCCAAGCCAAGCTGCTCCGCTTCGGGCCGTGGCTGGCCGTCCTGCCCGACGGCTCCTATCGCTTCCAAGAGCCCTCCCAGTAACATAGAATAACTCGCCTCATGACCGACAACGGCAAGCGCTTCACGGTGCTCGTCACCGATCCGATCGACCGCGAGGGCCTCAAACCCCTTTCGGACCATCCGGGACTCGACGTCCGCGTCGAGCTGAACCCGGCGGCGGATAAGCTGCAGAGCCTCCTCGCCGACACGAACGCCTGGCTCGTGCGCTCGGAGACCAAGGTCACCGCTCAGTGGCTCGAGAAGGCTCCGGCGCTCCGCATCATCGGCCGGACCGGCGTCGGCGTCGACAACATCGACGTCGCGGGAGCGTCCCGCCGGGGCATCGCGGTCATCAACGCGCCGCAGGCCAACACGATCGCCGCCTGCGAGCACACCTGGGGCCTCATCCTCGCGCTCTCGCGCAACATCCCCCAGGCCGACTCCGACATGAAGCAGGGCAAGTGGGACCGCACGCGCTGGATGGGCACGGAGCTGCAGGGCAAGACCCTGGGCGTGGTCGGCCTCGGGCGCATCGGCCGCGAAGTCGCCAAGCGCGGCCTGGCCTTCGGCATGCGCGTCGTCGTGCACGACCCCTATATCTCTGTCGAACAGGCCCGCGGCCTGGGCGTGAGCCTCCTCCCCCTCCCCGAACTCCTCGGCGAGTCCGATATCATCTCCCTCCACGTGCCCGGCGGCGACCAGACCAAGGGCTTGATCAACGACGAGACCATGCACCAGGTGAAGAAGGGCGCCCGCATCATCAACTGCGCCCGCGGAGAGCTCGTGCAGGAGAAGGCGCTCGTCGACGCGATCAAGTCCGGCCACCTCGGCGGCGCGGCGCTCGACGTCTTCACGAAGGAGCCGCTCGCGGCCGACAGCCCGCTCCGGGGTCTGCCGAACGTCATCTTGACCCCCCATCTCGGCGCCTCCACCACCGAGGCGCAGCGCAAGGTGGCGGAAGAGCTTTCCAAGGGCATCCTCGAGTTCGTCGAGCGCGGCCTCGCCCGCTACGCCTTAAACCTCCCCGGCTTCGACCCCGAGACTCTCGAGCAGATCGGGCCGTACCTGGAGCTGGGCGAGAAGCTCGGCGCGTTCGTCGGGCAGATGCTCGACTCCGGCCTCAAAGAGATCCGCACGGTGTTCCGCGGGGACTTCGAGGAGCGCCACCGCCACCCCGTTTCGGTCGCGGCGCTCAAGGGCGTCCTCACGAGCATCCTGGCGCAGGGCGTCGGCTTTATCAACGCTCCGATCCTCGCCCGCGAGCGCGGCATCAAAACCTCCGACTCGATCGACCCGGCGATCCTCGAGGGCTACAACCGCCTTCTCGACGTCGTCGCGGTGACGGACCAGGGCGAGGTGCGCGTCACGGGCGCCATCCTCTCGCACGCGCCCCGCATCGTGCGCTTGGGCGACCTCGTCGTCGACGTCCGGCCCAAGGGCAAGATGATCGTTCTCGAGAACCAGGACCAGCCCGGCATGATCGGCCACGTCGGCACGCTGCTCGGCAAGCGCGGCGTGAATATCTCCGACATGCGGGTGGGCCGCCACGCCCCCCAGCAGAAGGCGGTGATGGTGCTCACCATCGACGAGGACGTCTCCCCGGACGTCCTCAAAGAGCTCGGCCAGATCCCCGGCATCACGGGCGTGAGATGGGTGAGGCTCTAAAAGCTCTCCGTTTCGAACGGGTCACCAAGCAGTACCTGTACTCCCATCTAGGACGGACGACCGTTTCCCGCGGCATCGAGGACCTCGACCTCGCCGTCGCCGAGGGCGGCGCCCTCGGCCTCCTCGGGCTCAACGGCAGCGGCAAGACGACGACCATGAAGCTCGCGCTCGGGCTCTTGAACCCGACGAAAGGCGCGGTGACGGTCTTCGGCCGGACGGCGGGAACGCGCGAGACCCACCAGCTCATGGGTTACCTTCCCGAGCTCCCCTATTTTTACCCGTACCTGACGCCGGTGGAGACTCTCTCCTTGTTCGGCAAGCTGTCCGGGCTTTCCCCCGTCGACCTGAAGAGCCGTATCCCCGAGGTGCTGGAGCAAGTCGGCCTCGGCGCGAGCCGCGACCGGCGGATGTCTCAATTCTCCAAGGGCATGCTCCAGCGCGTCGGCATGGCGCAGGCGATCCTGCACGAGCCGAAGCTTCTCCTGCTGGACGAACCCGTCAGCGGCCTCGATCCGCTCGCGATCGCGGAATTTAGGTCTTTGCTCGTCGCGCTTCGCGAGAAGGGCAAGGCTCTCCTGATTTCCTCGCACAGCATCTCCGAGGTGGAGCGCGTCTGCGACCGCGCCGCGATCCTCGTGGAAGGCAAGCTCGTGCGGATCGTCGAGCAGGCGGACTGGGCTTCGCACCCCGGCCGGCTGGAGGAGCTTTTCGTCGAGACCGTGAAGGGCTCGGGAGCCCGCGCGTGAACCGAGTCGCGATCCTCGCGTGGAGCGGGCTGCACGAGCAGCTCCGCAACCGCTCGTATCAGGTGGCGATGGCGTTCGCCGGCGTGATGCTCTATTTGAGCATCCTCCTGGGCATGCTCGCCGTGGAGCAGGAAATCAGGGCCTTGCTCGACTTCGGGCTCGGCTTTATCGAGCTCATGGCGCTCGCGTCCGCGATCTTCGGCGCGGCCACCGGCATCCTCCGGGACATGGAGACAAAGTCCATCTACCTGATCCTGACGAGGCCCGTCTCGCGGCTCGAGTACCTGCTCGGGCGCTACTTCGGCACGGTGCTTTCGTTGGCCGCCGCCGTCGGCCTCATGGCCTCGGCGCACGTCCTGCTTCTGCTCGCCCGCGGCTG
>JACRDR010000202.1 GCA_016212845.1 Elusimicrobiota bacterium | reverse complement strand
TGGCTTTCTGCTTGGCGACGGCGTTGGCGAGCCGGGACCGCGGCACGTCGTCTTGGAACTCGACGACCTCGTCGAGGAGCTTCTTGAAAAGTTCGGCGTCCTGGGTCGCGACCGCGTAGTACTGCGCGTAGAGGACCTTCGCGACGAGGAACTTCCCCTCGGTCGAGGCCGCCGCCTGCTCGAAGCGGGCCTTGGCTTTCGCCGGGTCGCCGCCGAGCATGCGGGGCCGCGCGGCGTCGTAGGAGCCGAGGAAGAGCTCGGCGCCGCCGTAGTAGTACCCGGGCGAGAGCTTGTTGACCTTCTCCATGATCGCGACGACTTTCGGCAGGTCGGCGACCGCCTCGGGCGCGTCCTTCGAGAGGTTGATCCAGCCGCCCCAGCCGTAGCCCGCCCAGAAAAGGCCGGCGAGATCGTCGGGCGTCGCGGCATCCACCGCCTTGAGCGCGTCGTCGAGCGTAAGATTCGGGAGGTCGCGGAGCGGGGCGCGCAGCGTCTGCAGCGCGTAATCGCGCCCGCGCTTGTAAAGGCCCTTGGCGCGATCGGGCTCGTTGTCTTCCAGGAAGAGAAAGGCGTAGCCGCCGAAGCCCTCGGCGAGCATGAGCTTGAGACGTTTATTTTCGGGGTCGCTCTTTAGGAGGGCCTCGACCGTCTTCAACTGCGCCGGGAACGACTCGCGGGCGAGGACGGGGTCGGCCTCTTCATAGAAGGCCAGGGTGCCCTTTTCGAGCACGGGGACCGCCGCGCGCAGGGCCATCGTGCGCGGGCTGCAGGCGCTAAACAGGAGCGCCGAAAAAATCAAAAAGAGTCGTCGCAAGCGTCAGGATTCTAGCAATAACGTTTTCGACCGAGGGAACTTTTTCGCGGCTCATTCGTACTTGTGGGTATGGATATCTCGGATGACGAGCTTAGGCAGGCGTTGCGGCGCCTTGCGGTTTGCGAACGGACGTTGATCGGCGACCTTCTGCGGCACTTGATGGAGGCCGACGCGCGACGCCTCGCCGGCCCTTGGGGCTACACGTCCCTCTACGTTTATTGCACGACGGAACTTCGATTCTCCGAAGGCGCCACGTACAAGCGCATCAACGCAGCGAGGTTGGCCGCTAGGGTGCCCTTGGTGCTCGAGTATCTGGACGCGGGGAAGGTGCACCTGGACGCGCTCGTTTCCCTCGCGGCGAACTTGACCCTGACGAATGCCCGGGAGGTCTTGGAGCGCGCGACCGGTATGACGTCGCGGGATGTGCAAGTGTTGGTCGCCGAGTTGGCTCCGAAGCCGGATCGCCCTGATTTTCTTCGAAGCATGCCGGCGCCGGTGTTCCTCCCTCCCGCGGCGGTCGAACCGGGCACTCAAGCCGCGCCGGCCAGGCTCGAAATCCCCACCGCAGGTTCCGGCGTGCCGGGAGACGCCGCTCCGCCTCCCCCGGCCATCGTGCCGAACGATACGCCGGTGCCGGCTGCCGATTCCGCGGACGCGGCTCTCGTGAGAACTCCCAGGCTGATCGCTTCGACACCGCACGACCGCGTCGAGCCCCGCTCGCCCGGCAGACACTATGTCGGATTCACGGCCGGTGACGGACTGCGGGAGAAGCTCCAGCGCGCCCAGGCGCTGATGAGGAGCTCGAACGCCGATGCGCCGTTCGAGTACGTGATCGAGCAGGCTTTGGACGCTTGGCTCGATCAAAAAGACCCGCTGCGCCTAGCGGCGCTCCGCAATGCGCGCCGCCGCGTGACCAACCTGGTAGCGCGGCGCAGGCGCTTCGAGCAGCCGAAGCGGCCGTGGCTGCCGCGGTCCGTGCGCGACGCGGTTCTCTTGCGCGACGGAGGACGCTGCACGTATCACCCGAAGGGCGGAGTTCGCTGCGCCGCCACCACCGGTTTGGAGATCGACCACATCGTGCCGCGCGCAAAGGGTGGAACCGACGAACTTTCTAACCTTCGGCTCCTGTGCCGCGAGCACAATCGGTCGGAGGCGGTGCGCGAATTCGGGCAGGATCTCGTCGGGCCCCAGCGCCGCGGGAAAACGAATGAATCTGGCCGACGCGTCGGCCAGATTAACACCGGCTGACAATTGTCAGGTGTTTGCAACTTTCTGTGCAGAAAGTTGCGGCTACTTGAAGATGCCCTGGAGGAGCTTTTTGCCCTCTTCCAAACCCTTGTCGATGACTTTGTCGAGGCCGGGCTGCTTGAGGACGGCGGCGACGTCGAGCGTGACCTTGGGGTCGGCGAACGAGCCCCGCACGAAGAAGGCGACCGGGCCGGCGACGACGCGAGCGATTTTGGCGGCCATCCGGAGGTCCAGGGTCTTGGCGCCCAGGTTGGCGGTGCCGGTGGTCGTCACGTGGCCGGCGCTCGAGTCCATGTGGGATTCCTTGACGGTCATGACGCCCTTCACGAAGAGGTAGTCGCCGGTGATCTCGTCGAACGAGACCTTGTCGAAAGCCGGGAACAGCGGGACCTTCACGAGGCTCGCGACCTTCTGCAGCATGAGGAACGGGAGCAGGACGACCTTGGCGGTCTCGCTCTTGGTCGCGAGCTTGTCGAGGTCGTCGAACTTCCCTTTTCCGACCCGCAGCGTGGTCTTGCCGTGGAGGTTGGCGAGGCCGGGCGTGATCCCGCGGAGGTCCCACGCGAGCGCGGTCTGGCCTTCGGTGCTGAAGTTCGGGTGCTTGATCGGGCCTACGGTCAGCTTGCCGGAGGTCGTCAGCGGCTTCGCGGCCTCCCCCGAGGCGCCGGGCTTGCCGTCCGCGCCCTTGCCGGACTTGGGCTTCGGGCTTTCTTCGGCCTGCGCCTCGGCGGCTTTCGCCCAAGGGCCCAGGTCGAGGGAAGCGAGGCTTCCCTCGACTTTGACGTCGGGCGCGGTGTTGTAGTCCTTCGCGTCGACGTCGAGCGCCAGGTCGGCGCCCGCGAGCTTGCCGGTCAGGCCCGCCTTCAGCCGTTTCGGGTCGAAAGTAAGCTTGAGGGCGCCCCCGCGCAGGGCGAAGCCGTTGATCGTCGCGGCGAGATCGTCGATCCGGCCTTCCCCGGCGAGCACGGGCGCGTCGGCGCGGCCGGAGACCTTGAGATCTAAGTCCGCCTTGCCGAGCACGAGGTACGTCTGCAGGATCGGCACCAGCGGCGCGAGCGTGATGATCGGCACGCCGGTGGTCTTGAGCTTGAGGTCGAGGCCCGGGCTCTTGCCGCCGAGGGTCACCGAGCCGCGGGCGTCGATCTTCGCCGGGCCGAGCGTGATGATCGCGGGGCTGAGCGTAACCGTGTCGCGGTCGTAGCCGACTTCGAGCTCGGCGGTGCCCATCGGCAGGGTGAGCGAGGGCGCGGCGGCCGCGCCTAAGCGCTTCAGATCGTCGGCGGAGAGCGCGGGGAGCTTGCCCTTGGCTGACAGCTTCACCGCCCCCTTGTCGCTGCGGGTGAGTTTGCCGTCGAGCAAGAGGTGGATGCCGCTCTGCTCGAGCTCGAGGGGCGCCAGCGTCGCCGCCAAGCCTTTCTTCGAAAGGGTCAGCGTGCCGTCCCATTTGACTTCGAGCTTGCCGAAGGTCGCCTTCAGCGGCGCGAGCATCAATTCGAAGGTCTCGCCGGGCTTCACGGTTCCCGCGGCCTCCGCTTTGCCGGTCCACTTCGAATCGCCGCGCTCGACCGTGTAGTCGAACTGGAGCGTCACCGGAAGCGTGGGGCCCGAGCCGATGCCGGAGACGCGGCCTTCGATCTTCTTGATCTTCGCGCGCGTGCCGTCGGCGTCGCGATAGTGGATCGTCCCGCCGTCGAGTTGGACCCTATTTACAGTCAGCGCGAGCCCGGCGGCGGCGGCTTCTTCGGCGGTCTTGCCCTTCTTTTTAGTCGCCGGCGCGGGCGCCGGCGACTGACCCGCCGGCACGTTCGTCGCGCACGAAGCGTCGCGGCGGAGGTCGCAGGTGAAGTCCGAGACCGAGAGCTCGGAGATCGCGATCCGCCGCTCGAGCAGCGCCCTCAGGCTCCAGCCGGCGGTGATGCGCTCCGCCTTAAAGAAGGTTCCGACCGAGAAATCGGGAGCCTCCGAGATCTCGAGGCCGCCGATTCGCACGCCGCGCAGGCCGAGGTCCACCGAGGCGATCTTGAGCTTGCGGCCGACCGCCGGTTCGATCTTCGAGATCGCGAGCGCGCGCAGCTTCTCGGGCGGGTACTTGGCCTTGAGCACGAACAGCGCGGCCACGGCCAACGCGGCGGCGCCCGCCGCGCCGAGAGCGAGCCATTTTAGGACCTTCACAGCGGCACGCGCTCCGAGCCCTTGTACTTGAAGCGGGCCTTCCCGTTGACCTTGTGCACGTTGACCGAGTGCACCTTCCAGCGCGCGGTGGAGAAATCGACGGTGACGTCCAAGTCGACCCGGTCGGCGCCGTCGCGCATGCGGACGCAGGCGGCGTAGAAGCCGCGCTTGAGCTCGCGCAGGGTCTCGAGGTCGATCTTCTCGAGCCGGAGCTTCCAATTGCGGCCGGTCTTGTCCTTGAGCGGGAGGGCTTCGTTCTTGCTGTGCTGGAGGATGTAGTTCTCGACGAGGGTCGGGTAGTTGCTGCGCGCGCCGGACATCGTGATGGGGTCGATGACCTCCGGCGGAGGTGGAGGAGCGGGAGGCTGCGGCGCCGCCTCGGCCTCCGCCCTATTTTCCGCCGGCGCCTCGGGCGCCGGCGGAACCGGAGCCGTTTCCTCCTGCGCATACGCGGCGAGCCAGAAGAGTAGAGCCAGTCGGAGCATCAGAACCATTCTATATAACTACTGCCGCCGGAGCCTCGCCCCCGCCGACTCCTCGCCGAGCTGCGCCGACGGCGAACGCAGCACGTTCCGGTTCGTGCTGTTGAAGATCTGGAACGCCTGGCCGCCGCGGATCGAGACGACCCAGCGGCTCGGGCCCGGGCCCTGGTTCAGCGCGTAGGCGAGGTCCATCCGCAAGACCGAACCCGTCGCCGAGCGCGAGGGCGCCACGCGGAAGCCGATGCCGACGTCCGACTTGAAGCGGCTGTTGCGGAAGCCCCAGCCGTCTCCGGCGATCGCGCCGGTCTCGAAGAACGCGACGCCGCCGATGTGGAAGAGGTGGAAGAGCTCGTCGGTCAGGAACACGCGGTTCTCGACGTTGACCAGCGCCGACTTCAGCCCGGTGAAGCTGTTGTTCTTGTAGCCGCGGAGTCCGGTGTTGCCGCCGAGCACGAGCTGATGCTCGCCGTCGAGCCGGTGCCCGACGTTCCCCTCGCCGTGGATCACCCACGTCTGCGGAAGCGGCCAGACCGTCTTCCAAAACGCGTTGAGGCTGCCGTAGAGAAGCGCGTTCTCCAGCTGGCCGCCGGCGATGCGGCCGGTCGCCGCCGCTTGCCCCAGGAAGAAGCGCCCTTCGTCGATGTGATAGCCCTGCTGGTCCTGCACGCGCACGAGCCAGCGGTCGCGGTCGCCGCCCCACGATTTCAGCATCGGCCCGCCGGAGAGCGCGAACTCGTTGCCGAGGTTGAAGTCCTCGACGCGCTGCATCTTGTCGATGTACGTTTCTTTGATGAAGCGGGGCTGGATCAGGGTGTAGCCTACGAGCGGCCCGCTCAGCGTCCGGTCCTGCGGCAAGGTCAGCGGCGCGGTGTCGGGCGTGCGCTCGAAGCGGCTCTTTTCGTAGTGCGTGGCGAAATGGATGCGCTGGACGGGATCGTCGTCCTGGTTGATCCGCGCGCCCACTCCGGCCTGCACCGCGGTGTAGTGCTGAAGGAACTTCGAGTACCAGTCGGCGTTGTTGTAGAGCTCGTCCTGCTGAATCACGCGCGACCACAGGAGGCTCATCGCCCACGGCGTCCGCAGGGAGTAGAACGGGCGGTCGATGAGCGCGCCGATTTCGTCGCCTTTGTCCGTCTGCGCGTAGATGCCCGTCAGGCGCTGGCGCGTGCCGGCGAGTCTCGGGTCGCGATACCGGGCCTCGTTTCGCCGCTGCGCGCCGAACTGTCCGTGAAAGAGGCTGACCGACTTGCCGAAGCCCAGCAGGTTGTTTTCCTCGACGCCCCACAAGAAGTACTTGTCGCCGCCTTCCGTCCCCACGTTGATCTGCGGCTGCAGCGTCCACGAGTCCTGCGTCTCCACCGCGAGATCGAGCTTGCCCCCCGGCCTCGGCAGCGGCTTGATCTCGGCTTTGCGGATGAAGCCCGACGAGCGCAGGTTCCGCTCCGACTCGAGCGCCTCCATCGGATCCCAGCGCCCGTGGGGGTCGAAGAGCAGCTCCCTTCGGATCACGTGCTCCTTCGACATGATGTGGATGCGGTTCGCGATCTGGAACGGCCACCAGCCCTCGCCGGGCACGTTCGGGTCGAAGACGTTCGTCCGGAGGATGAAGACGCGGTCGATCGCTCCTTCGGTCCGGGAATAGGTGTCCGTCGACGGAGAGACGAACGCCTCGGTGGAGAAGAGGATCGCGGGAATCTCCGCGGCGGCCGGTGCGGCCAGCAGGAGGAAGGCCGCGAGCCCGGGTATCACTAGGCGCGGAGACGCGAGAGGATGGTGGCGGTCGAGTGCGAACGGTTGAGCGTGTAGAAGTGGATGCCCGGGGCTCCCCCCGCGAGGAGCTCGCGGCATTGCCGGGTCGCGAAGTCGACGCCGTAGCGCACGACCGCCTCTTGGTCCGCCTGGATCTTCTCGAGATCCGCCGCCATCTCGTGCGGGATCGACGTTCCGCACATCGCCGTGAACTTCTGCGTCTGCGCGAAGCCGGTGACCGGCATGATGCCGGGCACGATCGGGCACGTGATGCCCGCCGCCCGCGCGCGCTTCACGAAATCGAAGTACTTCACGTTGTCGAAGAACAGCTGGGTGATGACCCAGTCCCCGCCCGCGTCCACCTTCGCCTTCAGGGCGGTCAAGTCCGCGTCGAGGCTCGCCGCCTCGGGATGCTTCTCGGGATAGCCGGCCACCGCCATCGCGAACCCGTTCCGCCCGCGGATGTGGGCGACGAGATCGGCGGCGTACTTGAAGTCGCGGCGCTCGAGCGGCGGCACCACCCGATCCTTCGGCACGTCTCCCCGCAGCGCGACGATGTTCTCCAGGCCGAGCGTCTTCAGCCGGTCGAGGATCGCGTCGACTTCCGCCTTGGTGTGCGCGATGCAGGTGAGATGGGCGGCGGTCTCGAGACCGAGCTCGTTTTTGATCAGCCCGGCGACGTCGATCGTTCTATCGCGCGCCGAGCCTCCCGCGCCGTAGGTGATCGTGACGAAGCCCGGGTCGAGCTTCTTGAGGTCGCGGACCGTCCCCTTGAACGCCTCCAAGTCCTCCGCCGTCTTCGGCAGGAAGAACTCGAAGGAGAACACGGGCTTCCCCTTTCCAAACAGCTCCGGGATCTTCACGGCGCCATCATAGGAAATTTACGAATCCGAACGCTGGTGCCAGGCACCACTGTTCGGATTTGCGGCGGTACTAGGGGACGGAGCGCCGCGCGGCGGGCAAGCGCTGGAGCGCGCTGCCGGCGCGATTGGGCAGGCCGGAATCGCTTCCGGGGGCGACCTGGGACTGGGCGGTCTGCACGAGCTTCTGGTACTCGGCGACCATGTCGG
>JACRDR010000189.1 GCA_016212845.1 Elusimicrobiota bacterium | reverse complement strand
TCGCGCTATTGGTACCCGCGCCACGACGCGCCGCACGAGAAGGCCACCACCGAGATCGTCGCGAACGTCCCCGCGGGATTCATCGCGATCTCCAACGGCGTCCTGCTCGAGAAAAGCGAGGCCGGAGGCCGCGCGCGCTTTCATTGGCGGATGCATCAGCCGCACTCGATCTACCTCGTCACGCTCACCGTCGGCAGGTTCGCCGAGGTGCGCGACCAGTGGGAGCAGGTCCCGGTCAACTACTACTGCGAGAAGGGCCGCGAGGCGGACGCCCGCCGAGGCTTCGGCAAGACCCCGAAGGCGATGGCGTTCTTCTCGAAGATGATCGGCGTGCGCTACCCGTACGAGAAGTACGCGCAGATCGCCGTGGCGGAGTATCCGGGCGGCATGGAGAACACGACCGCCACTACGCAGACCGACGCCTGCCTCATCGATGCCCGGGCGGCGATCGACACCGATCTCGACCTCCTCGTGGCGCACGAGCTCGCCCACCAGTGGTTCGGCGACCTCGTCACCTGCCGCGTCTGGTCCCACGCGTGGCTCAACGAGGGCTTCGCGACCTATTTCGAGACGCTGTTTACCCAGCACGACCGGGGACAGGACGAGTTTGACTACGAGCTCTGGCGCAACCGCCAGGCCTATTTCGACGAGGACGAGCACCGCTACCGGCGCCCGATCGTCAGCCAGCAGTTCAAAGAGCCCTGGGTGCTCTTCGACCGCCACCTTTACGAGAAGGGCGGCTGGGTCCTGCACATGCTCCGCCGAACGCTCGGGGAGAAGGACTTCTGGCGCGCGCTCGGCCACTACGTCCGCCGCCACCAGCACCAGAGCGTCGTGACGAACGACCTCGTGGTCGCGATCGAGGACGCCACCGGCCGGAACCTCCGCGGCTTTTTCGATCGCTGGGTGTATCAGGCGGGTTATCCGAATTTCCGCGTGCAGTACACGTGGGACGAAAAGTCCGGCCAGGCGAAGCTCTGGGTGCAGCAGTTCCAGCACGCCTCCGACGCCGAGCCGGTGTTCAAGCTCGACGCGGACGTCCGGTTCTCGGGCCGGGGCTGGACGCGCGACTTCAAGAAGTCCGTCGACGGCAAGGATCTCCGCTGGGAGTTCAAGCTCCCGTCGGAGCCCCTCAACGTCGAGTTCGACCCCGAGCATTGGCTCCTCAAGAAGCTCGATTTCCGCAAGCCGTATTCCATGTGGGACTGGCAGCTCGCCAACGCCAAATCGGCGCTGTCGCGCATCCAGGCCGCCCACGAAGTCTCCCGGTGGGGGCATCCCTCCGCCGTCCGCGCGCTGCGCCGCGCCTTCGACCGCGAGAAGTTCTGGGGCGCGAAGGCCGAGTTCGCCTCGGCTCTCGGCCGCGTCCGGACCGAGGAAGCCTGGCGTGAGGTGAAGTCGATCCAAGGGGCGAAGGACCCGAAGGTCCGCCGCGCGGTCGTCGGAGCGCTGGCCGAGTTCCCGTCGGCCCCGGTCGCCGGACTCGCCGCGCGGGCGCTGAAGGACCGCAGCATCCACGTCGTCGCGGAGGCCGCGCGAGTGCTCGGGGGGCTGAAGGACTCCCGCTCGCTCTCGCTCGTGCGCCGCGCGCTGCGCGAAGACTCATACATGGACACGATCCAGTCCGGCGCGATCCTCGGCCTTACGGCCGCCAAGGACCCCGCGCTCGCCGCCGAACTGCGCCGCTGCACGAAGCCTCCTTTCACCTATCCCGCGCGGGCCTACGCCGTGCGGGGCCTCTCCGGCCTGGCCTCCGCGGACCGCCGCGTGATCGGCTGGCTCGGGGAGCTTCTTTCGGACCCCGACGAGCGGGTCGTGCTCGGCGTCGTCAGCGCCCTCGGCCGCACCGAGGACGAGCGCGCCCTGCCGCACCTCGAAGGGGTCCGCGACAAGACCCGCAACTCGCGACTGAAGACGTACGCCGAGGAAGCGATCGCCCGCGTCCGTCAGGGCGGCGACGGCCCGCCCAAGAAGCGCAAAAAGTAGCTGGCACCCCGGAAAAGCGCCCCCTATAATTAGCGGGTGCCGATCCTCCCGTTGATCGCCTCCGCCGTTCTGGCCGCGGGAGGCACCTGCCCCGGCGCGATCCCGAACGACGGCAAACCGGACCACGCCGCGCTGCAGGCCTGTCTCGACAAGGGCGGGCGCGTCGCGCTGGAGCCGGGCGACTACGTCATCGCGGCGACGGTCTACCTGACGAAGAACGGCACCGAGCTCACCTCCGCCGACGCCGCGAACAAGGCGCGCCTCGTCGCCGACCTCGACCTCTACGACTACATCCTGCGCGCGAGCCGGCCGGAGAATTACGCCATCACCCATCTCGTCTTCGACGGGCGCATCCACGAGCGGAAGAAGGCCTCCAAGTGCAAGGGCTACCGGGGCGGGGGGACGAACCTCTTCACCCAGGGCAAGAACTACCAGCTCCTCGACATCGAGTCGACCGGCGCGCTCTGCGGCTCGGCGATGCAGGTCGAGGGCGAGGGCTACGAGATCGCGGGCTGCCGCGTCCACGACAACGGCAGCACCCAGGCGCTCTC
>JACRDR010000185.1 GCA_016212845.1 Elusimicrobiota bacterium | reverse complement strand
CGCCATGGCCGCGCTCGAGGAAGAGAACCGCGGCCGCCTCCAGCCCCAAGGGATGGACGCGTTATCCAAGGCCCCGCTTTCCAAGCGCGCCGTGCCCGACGCCGCCCCGCTTCTCCCGGAGGAGCGCGCCCCGGAGCAAAAGAAGAGCACGTTCGGCCGGATGGCCGATATGCTGACGTCGCAGGCCTTGCCCGAGCCCATGCAGGGCGCTCCCGCCCCGATCGAGCGGGCGAAGCCGAAGATGGACGTCTTGAAGCAGACGCTTCCCAAGCAGGAGCACGCGGCGGACCTCGGCGAGAAGAAGAAGGCCATGGAGATCGAGGGCCCGCTCGCCAGCCGCCGCCTCGTCTACTACGAGCTGCCCGCTTTCCCCGACTGGCTCTCGGCGCAGGGCGCGAGCGAGGCCGAGGTCCGCATCAGGTTCTACGTCGACGCGGTCGGCAATGTGCAGCCGGACATGCGCGTCGAGACCACGTCGGGCTACGGCCGTCTGGACCGGCTCGCGATGGAAGCGCTCAAAAGCTGGAAGTTCGAACCCATGCAGGGCGCCGGCAGGCAGTGGGGCATCATTACCTTCCGTTTCCTATCGGAGTGACCATGAACCGGCAGCTCAGAATCGTCTCGCTCTTCGCCCTCGGCCTCGCGGCCGCGGCGCCGTCTCACGCCCTCTTCGGCATCGGCAAGAAGAAGGAGAAGATCGAGGCCGACAAGAAAAGCGGCGACATGCAGAGGCTGCCCGGCATGCCGGCTCCCGGCGAGGAAGGGACGCCCGGCGCCGAGGGCATGCCTAAGATGGCCGACGAGGAGAAGAAGCAGCAGGCCATGCGCGAGGCGATGAAGGAAGCCCGCGACCAGATGAAGGGCGGCCGCTCCGACGACGGCGAGAGGGCCTCCTCCGGCCCGCCTCCCTCGAGCATGCCGGCGGGCTCCGGACTCCCGACGGAGGTCGTCATCAAGGGCTCCGGCGACAACAAGTTGAATTCCCAGAAGCCGCCGCTGCGCATCGACTCGGACCCGTTCGAGTCGATCCGCGCCTCGCTCAAGCCCGACGAGTCGCTGCTCCTCGCCGAGAGCCCGCTCACGATCACGTGGCGGCGCACGCATCCCGAGTTCATGCTCAACGGCCGCGTCGTCGAGCCGTGGCGCACGACGTTCAGCGAACGGCCCGGCATCGCCTTTTACCCGCGCGAGCAGCTCTTCGAGGCGGTCGGACGACGCCTCGAGCAGAAGGAGACCCGCGCGTACCAGTGGCAGCTCACCATCGCCGACGAGGAAGGCCGCGTCTTTCAGCACTACGAAGGCTCGTCCAACCCGCCGGAAGAGCTCATCTGGAGCGGCCAGAACGACCAGGGCGAATGGATCAAGGCCGGCCGCGCGTACTCGCCGATCTACATGTTCACCGACCCGGGCGGCTCGCCGCACACGAAGGTGGGCAAGACCCTGCAGTTCACCGGCGTGATCCACCAGGAGCCGGACGGCCTGCACATCAGCATGGACTCGAGCGTACTCTTCGGCACGACCAAGGGCGCGCGCGACCTCGAGAAGGGGGGCACGGCGCTGGTGCGCTCCGCGGCCGACCTCATCAAGCGCCGCTTCTCCGGCATCCCGGTGCGCATCCAGGCCTTTGCCTCCGGCAAGGAGCTGGGCGACGCGCAGGCGAAGCTCGTGCAGGACAAGATGATGGCCGAGCTGATGATTCCGCAGAACGGCATCAACTACGAGGGCGCGAGCGCGCCGTTCTCCGAGCAGCGGATCGAAGTCGTCCTGCTGAACCGCTGAGACGCGGCTTCGTCACGGAACCTTCACGCCGCGTTTATTGACATAGGGAATTTCCCTATGCCAAAATTAAAGTCGCTTCGATGCCCGCCCCGCTCCTATTCGGCATTCCCGGGCGGCGCCCGCGAGACCGCTCGCTGGGCCGCCTGCTCGACGGCGCGCGCGACACGTCCCCCGACGGGGTGCTGATCGTCGACGCGGACGGGCGCATCGCCTCGTTCAACCGCCGCTTCGTCCGCCTTTGGGGCATCCCGCGGCGCTTGATCGCCGAAAAGTCGGACCGAAAAGCCCTTCAATACGTGCTCGACAAGCTCGTGGACCCGCAGGGCTTCCGGGCCCGGGTCCAATACCTTTATAAGAACCGGCGCGAGCGCAGCCGGGAGGAGATCGCCCTGCGGGACGGCCGCACCTTCGAGCGCCACTCCGCCCCGATCTTCAGCGCCACGGGAGAGTATTTCGGCCGGGTCTGGTATTTCCGCGACATCACCGAGCGGATCGAGTCCGAAGCGCGGAGGCGCGAGAGCGAGCGCCTCAAGCGCCATCAGGAACTGCTCGCCAGCGTCTCGCACGACCTCCCGACGCCGTTGACGGCGATCGAAGGCTTCACCGAGACGCTGCTCAACGGGGCGCTCAACGACGCGCGCAACCGCACCCGGTTTTTGAAGACCATCTTCAACCAGTCGCGCCGCCTCCGTTCGCTCGTCGACGGCCTGCTCGAGATGTCCCAAGTGGAGGCCGGCTCCGGCCGCCCGCAGCCGGTCCGGCTGGACCTCTCACGCTTCGCGCGGGATTTCGCGGCCGGCATGCAGCCGATCTTCCGCCGCAAGCGGATGCGCCTGCGTCTTTCGGTGCCCGCGGGGATATTCGTCGCGGTGGAAGAGTCGACCCTTTCGCGCGTGGTCGGGAACCTGCTGGACAACGCGGTCAAGTACGGCTTTCCGGGCTCCACGGTCCGCCTCTCCGCGGCGCGCGACGGACGGAGGGTCCGCGTGACGGTAAGTGATCGCGGGATCGGCATCGCCCCCAAGGAACTGGGCAAGGTGTTCGAGCGCTTTCACCGGTCCGAGGCGGCTCGCCGGCACGGCATCGCCGGACACGGTCTCGGGCTCTATATGGTCAAGAAGCTCATCGAGCGCGCGGGCGGACGCATTCGAGTCGAGAGCCGGGAAGGCAAAGGCTCGTCCTTCATTTTTGCGCTGCCGCACGCCGGCTGAAGGTCAGCGGCGGGCCTGCTCGGTCAGCCACTTGCGGTAGTCGGCGTACGCGGACGTGACCGTCGCGCCGGCCTTCCTGTTCTCGTCTTGCGCCACCGTCGCCGTGATCTGCGCCTGCAGCTCGCGCTCGCGGGTTTCGCGCCACTTTCGCTCGAGCTCCGCTAGGTTCGGCGCCGCGGTCCGCTGCGCCGCCCGATACTTCTCCTCGTCCCGCCTCTGATCCGAGCGCGCCGCCTGGAGGCGATTCTCGGCGTTCTGTCGCGCGATGTCCGCGGTCTGCTGCGCGCTCCTGACCGCGTCGAGGCGGGTCTTCCACTCCTTCTGGGTGGCCGGAGGGGGCGGAGGCGCCGCGGCGGCCGGCGCGGCGGCAGCGGGAGCGGGGGAGG
>JACRDR010000187.1 GCA_016212845.1 Elusimicrobiota bacterium | reverse complement strand
GACGGAGCTCCATGAAGAAAAGGTTTTCTACTGGTACATGGGCGTCGGCACCGTGCTCTCCTTCGCGATCTTCGGCTACCTCGTCGGCGCTCGCAGCGAGCGCCAGCGCGCCCGCAACGCCGCGCTCCGCACGCGCGTCCGCGAGCTCCATCTCAGCTCGATCACCGACGGCCTCACCGGCGCGTTCTCGCACGCCTACCTGCAGGAGGCGCTGCAGCTCGAGCTCGAAGCCTCGCGCAGGAGCGGCCGCCCCGTCTCGGTCCTCATGCTCGACCTCGACGACTTCAAGAAGCTCAACGACACGCACGGCCACCTCTTCGGAGACCGCGTCTTGCGCGAGGTGACCGAGACGATCGCGGCCAACATCCGCCAGGCCGACGTGCTCGGCCGCTACGGCGGCGAGGAGTTCGCGGTCATCATGCCCGGCGCCGATCCGGCCACGGCGGTAAAAGTCGCCGAGCGCGTGCGCCTCGCCGTCTCGCGCTCGCCGATCTCCCCGCCCCACGCCGCCCCCGTTCCCGTGCGCCTGTCGATCGGCGCGGCCACGACGGCCGACGGACAAACGTCCGCCCCGGACCTCATCCGGAAGGCGGACGAGAACCTTTACCGGGCGAAAAACGGCGGGAAGAACCGCACCGTCGGCTCGGGCGAGACCGTCAAAACCGGGCCTTGAAGCGCCCGGCCCACGCGGCCGAGCGGTAGCGCAGGACCGGGACGTTCGGGGCGGCCGCCTCGGTCGCGTCGTAAAGATCGAAGCCCTCCGGCTGGAACACGACGGTGATCGACCCCTCCGGCGTCACGCCGAGCGCGCCCGGAAGCCAGCCCGCGGGCCCCTTCACGGGCGGCGACAGGTACCAGCGGCCCAGGAAGCGCCCGCGGACGAGCGAGGTCTTCCAGTCGTCTATCGACGAGAACGTATAAGCCTCCAGCCCGTTGGCGATCACCGTAGCCGCGGCGAGGCAGAGATTCTTCCGGATCGTCTCCTCCGGCAACCCCCGCGCGCGCTCCGAAGGAACCCGCTTTACGGCGTACTCGAGCAGGCGCATCGTCAATTTGGCGTCGAGGCGCTCCATCGCGTCCGGCTCCTCGCGAAACACCCTCTCGATCGCCGCCAAATCGCAGTTGGACGCCGCGAGCCGCCGGATCGCGGGGCGCGTCGGGTCCTGCAGCTCCATGAAAACCGAACGCCCATCGCGGACGAAGAGATTGCCTCCCAGCTTGGGGTAGATGACGATGTGGTCGGACGGGGCTTCCGTGAGGCCCATCATGGGCGGGATCGCCGCCGCGAGCTTCACTTCGATTTTTTCGGCGATCGCCTTCACGAAGAGAGCCTCGATCCGGTCGACGAGCTCGGGGGTGATCCGCACCGCCCCGGAGCCGGACTCCGGCCGGACGATCTCCGCCGCTTCGCGGACGACCTGCGGAGGCGGCCAGGAAGTCTGCGCGGCGGCGGCGGCGGCCAGGAGGGCGAGGAGCATCCAACCACGATGCCCCGAGCGGCCCGCTTTCGCATGAAGCCGAAGGCCCGGCGCCGGCTGCCCGCATAGGCCCAAGCCGGGTGAAAGCGCGCCGAATCCGAACACTGGTGCCAGGCACCACTGTTCGGATTCGGCGCGTAGGCCCTTTCGTCCCTTCCCGATTGCCCGAATGGACCTACCCGAGGATGAAGCGCGCCGTAATACTCTCGGAGTAGGCGGCCCGGTACGCCCCAAGGAGACTCCCATGGGAATCGCGTCCGCGCTGGCCGTCGCCGTCCTCGCCGCCGTCGGGTCCCTCGCCGAACAGGCCTCGCCGCGGTCGCTCGTCGACCTCGGTCAGGGCATCGTGGTCTCTCAGGAGTGGCTCGGCGAGCAGCTCGCCGCTCGCTCCGTCGCGAGCCAGGAAGAGGGCGTACTCCTGCTTCCGGACCTTCTCAGCTTCTCGTACCAGGACCGAACGTGGCCGAACGCGAATCGGGTCGTCCTGACCTACCGCTTCTCGACGTACGCGTTCGAAAGCGGGACCGAATTGCCGGACCACAGCGTCCAATACAACCAGTACGCGGCCAACGCGCGTCTGACCGGCGCTCGTCTCATCGCGCTCGTCGGCCAATCCTTCCGGTGGCGCCCGCTGCTGATCCCGGTGCCCGTCGAGCACTGCGGCCTCGGGCAGAACGAGACCTACGTGCATTTCGCCTCGCGAACAACTCCGGCGGGAGGCTTCGCGCTGCTCGCCGCCGCGCGGCTGTCGCTGAAAACTCCCGGCGGGACCAACGTCGGCAAGCTCGTGAAGTGCACCAACTAGCGAACCCCAGGAGAATCGCCATGGGATACCGGCACGCCGCCGCCCTCTCGTTCGTCCTCACCGCGCTCGGAGCCGCTTCCGCCGCCTCGCAGCAAGACCTATCGCGCGCAAGCGTCGATCTGGAACGGGCTATGTGCTCGAGACGCGCGCCTATCGCCAAGCGGCACGAATGTGGGGCGGCTGGTGCGCTGCGCGAATTAGAACACGTGGTGCCTGGCACCAGTGTTCGGATTCAGCGGCGGCGCGAGGGGTGCAGGAGCGCGATGACGAGTTCCGCCCGCAGGTAGGGGTTCGTCTCCAGCGACAGCCAGGAGATCAGGCGGTCGGGGGCGAAATTCCCCGAGCGCAGCGCGAGCGCCCGCACCACCCAGTCCGGATCGTCGATCCAGCGCGCGCCGGAGATGCTCCCTCCGGCGAGGTAGAGGCCGAGCGGGTCGTCGCTCCGGACGTGCGGCACGTCGACGCCGGCTTTCGAGCGCCGGCTCCAGAGGCGGAAGGCCTCGATCGCGCCGAGCCGCACCGCCGTGTCCTTGCTCTGCAGGGCGTCTTCCAGCAGCGGGCGGTCCTTCGCGTCGCCGTCGGACGCGAGGGCGACCAGCGCGGCGGCCCGGATGCGGGCGTTCTTGGCTTCCCGCGCCACTTTGACCAGGCGCTCGCGGAGCAGGAGGTCCGTCGTGCCCGTCAGGCCCTCGATCAGGATGAAGCCGAGACGGCTGTAGCGCGTCCGGAGCCTCGCGGCCTCGGGCGAGGCGGCCGCGGCCAGGACGCCGAAGTCCGGCTGCGAAGGGAAGGACTCGGCGCGCTCCTCGATCAGACGCATGAGCAGCGCGTTGATGCGGCCGTCGATGAGCGCCGTGGGCGGAATTTTCAGGCGCGGCGCCGTCACGACGAGCGGCTCCAGATCCGAGTCGGCCGGCGCCGCCGCGGACGATGGAAACGGGGAGGACTGAGAGGCTGGAAATAGCCGGAGCGCCGAGACCGCGAGCTCCGTGGACACGAAGTCCTGGCCCTGTTCGCGGCCCAGCCGGTCGAGGAGCATATTGTAGTCGGTCCCCGCGCCCAGCGCGCCGAGGTAGCGCGCGGACATCGCGCGCGCGAGCCAATCGCCGGCGTCGAGCTGGCGCAGAAGCTCCGAGCGGCCCGCCGGATCGCCGCCGCGCGCGAGGAGCCACGCGGCGTAGACGCGCACGACCGCCGCCTCGTTCCCGAAGGCGAGGCGCGTGAGCATCGGCGCGCCTTCCGGACGGTCCCAGACCTCGAGCGCCTCGGCCAGCGCGAAATGCAGCACGGGGTCGGTCCCGACCAGCGCCTCCTCGAACACCGCCTTGTCCGACTCGCGCTTGCGGCGGGCGAGGGCGAGCAGGGCCCCGGCTCTCGGCTCGGGCTTGCCCCACCGGGCGGCCTCGACGACGCGGTCGTCGACCATCGGGTCGCCGGCGGTCGTGATCGCCGAGCCGAGGAGCTCGGCCAGGCTGGCGTAGCGGCTCCAAAGGCGCAGGCACTCGGGCGTGCCCGCCTCGGCCAAGGCGTCGAGGGCGCGGCTCGACGGAGGCGCGGTCGAGCCCAGTCCCCCCCCTTGCCCGACGAGCTTGAGGAGCTCCGCCGTGACGACGGGGTCCGTCTTGGGCGCCGCGGCGCGGCTCGATCTCGGGGACGGCGGCGGTCCCGTCGGGACGTCGTCGACCACGCGGTCGAGCGCCGCGCAGCCGCACGCCGCCGCCGCGAGGACGAAGGCGAGCCGCCTCATGCGGGCGCGACGGAGAACTGGCAGGTCTTCCGGAAGACGCAGGAGGGGCAGAAGCTCGTGTTCGCGGGCAGATGCTGGCCCGCGGCCATCAGGACGGCGGCGCGCGTGAGGAGCTCTTTGAGCTCTTCTTCGCCCGAGTCGTCGTAATCGACCGTCTTCCGGTGGCCGGTGGCGACGTAATAGAGCGTGAGCAGCGCGGGGTCGAGGCCCAGGGCTTCCTTGCAGCCGAGGCCGTAGATCTTGAGCTGGAGCTCCTGGAAGAACGCGCTCTCGCCGGCCTCCCCCTCCGCGCCCGTCTTGTAGTCGATGACCTCGAAGCGGCCGTCCGGATGCTCGTCGACGCGGTCGATCATGCCGCGCACCGTGTGCGGGCCGAGCGGGAAGATGAACTCCCGCTCCATGTACCCGGCCTTCGTGCGGCGGCTCTCCTCGTCCTTCCAGTACTTCTTGAGCATCGCCTGGCCCTTCTTGTACCAGAGCTCCTTCTCCTTCGGGTCCGCGAAGCCGGCGTGGTGGAAGTGCTTGTCGTAGAGCTCGAGCAGCCGGGCCAGGTCGGGCGCCTCCTCGCGGTGGAAGCTCTCGAGCGCCTTGTGGACCGTCATCCCGAGCGAGCCGGGGGCGGACGGAGGCTGGCGCTGCCAGTCGACGAAGCGGAGCTTGTACTCCCAGGGGCACTCGAGGTACGCGCGCAGGCGCGAGAAGTTGATCTCGAACTCGCGGGGCCGTTTCTGCGCGGGCGGCGCCGGGTGGGCGTCGAGCCAGGCCCGGACTTCCATCAGGCGTCTTCTTTCGTCGCGTCCGGGTCGGTCTCGGGCTCGGAAGAAAGCGGGGAGCGCTTCTCCGCCGCGTAGCGCAGGAAGTCGAGGACGGTGTCGCCGTAGCGCGAACGCCGGAACAGCTCTAGGCCCGCGGGCGCCTGCAGCGGCTCCTTCTTGTGGTGTTGGAGTATGATCCAGCCGCCCGGCGCGAGAATCTTCGAGGCCGCGATGTTGTCGACGACCGGCTGGGAGTAGCGCAGCGTGCGCTTGTTCTCGTCCACGTAGGGCGGGCCGGCGAAGATCAGGTCGAAGTTTTCGAGGCCGGAGCGATACGTCACCCAGGACAG
>JACRDR010000186.1 GCA_016212845.1 Elusimicrobiota bacterium | reverse complement strand
GGAGGAACTCCTCCACGACCCTCTTGTCGAGCTTCAGGGCTTCGTCGTACACCGCGTCGAAATCGAGGTTTTTCGCATGGGCGAGCTCGCGCATCGACTTGCCCTTGTCGTGCGCGGCGACGATCTCTTTGAGCGTCGTCTTCGCCTTCGACGCCACGAGGACCGCCTGCAGCAATTCCAGCTTATAGTAGCCCCGCTTGAAAAGGTTGGAGAGGTCCCGCGCGGGCACAGTCGACAGTTCGATGGACGCCCACGTCGTCGCGTCGAAGGCGAGGGAGGCCGCGAGCGCGATGGGCAAGACGGGCAGGTTCTCGCGCTGGACGCGGTCGCCCTGCAGGAAGGCCTCGGGCCCGATGCCGGTCCCGACGCCGACTTGCGCGGCCGCGGGAGCCGCGGCGGCGAGTAAAATCGAAAGCAGGATCATGTGCCCTCCTTGGGCGAGCGGCGCATCGGGACGAAAAGGACGGGGGAAAGAAATTCGGTCTCGAAGCCTTCGCCGGAGCGGCGAACGACGCAGAGCCGCTGGTTCGCGCCGGGTCCGACGGGCCCGAGGAAGCGGCCGCCCGGCGCCAACTGAGCGAGCAGCGCCTCGGGGACCTTCTCGAGCGCGGCGGAGGCGACGATCCGGTCGAAGGGCGCTTTCTCGGGCCAGCCCAGGGTCCCGTCGCCCACCCGGACGGACACGTTGGCGGAGCCCGCGGCCTTCAGCGCACGCGCGGCGGCCTCGGCCAAGGACGGCTCGAGCTCGATCGCGAAGACTTCCGCGGCGAGGCGGCCGAGGATCGCGGCGGCGTAGCCGGACCCGGCGCCGACCTCGAGCACGCGCTCGTCTCCGGTCAGCTCGAGGAGCTGCGCCATATACGCCACGATGAACGGCTGGGACATCGTCTGGCCCAGGCCGATCGGCACGGGGCGGTCCTCGTAGGCTTCGGGCCAGGTGTCGGCGGGGAGGAAGGCGTGGCGAGACACGTCCCGGAACGCGGCGAGGACCGCCCGGTCGCCGATCCCGCGGGCGCGCAGCTGCTCGTCGACCATCCGCGCGCGAAGCGATTCGAAATCGTTCACGAGAGCCGGCCTCTTTTGGAGCGCAGGTGGCGCACCGCGTCGCGCGCGGCGTCCATCCATTGCTTCGTCTTGAACGGCCCGAGCTTGCCCCAGAGCGCGCGGCCGACGTCGTGCACGAAGAGGCCGGCGGGCGGCTCGCCGTCGGCGTAGACGCGGTCGATCGCCTGCTTCAGCCGCCTGGAAAGCACCGCCGGGCCTTTGGGATTGCGCTGGTGCAGCGGCCAGTCGACGATGTCGCCCACGACCAGCTGGGAGTCGGCGCGGTTCACGTAGCCGTGGAAGGCGCGCAGGATCTGCTCGAACTGCGCGTCGTCGGCCTGATATAGCATGAGGGCGTCGGCGTCGACGCCCGCGTCGTTCATCATCACGACGTCCTGGCCGTGGTTCCAGCCCTTGTCCCAGGTAAGCGTGAAGGCCCACAGGGCCTTGTCGGGGACGGCGGCGCGGATGCGCCGCACGATCGAGCCCACGCGGTGCGCGCGCCACCACTGCCACGCGTCGACGAACGCGAGATCCTTGCGCATCACCTTCTTGCGGTGAAACCACACCATCTTTTCTTCGCGGGTGAGCTGGCCCCAGTCGGAGGGAGGCCGGACGCCGGGCATCTCCTCGAAGAAATCGTCCACGAGCTCGTAGCCGCCGAGCGCGTTGCGGATGTAGTCGAGCCCGACGTACTCGACGCCGGGGACCTTCGCGAACCCCTTGAGGAGCTCCGCGACGTCGTCGGGACGGTTCGGATCGTTGAGCGAAATCGCGCGCGTGATCTTCGCCTTCCCTTCATCGACGTCCCACGCGTACTCGTATCGCGGCAGGCGCTCTTGGGAGGTGGTGAGGTAGTTCATCGCGTAGACGCCGAGAGCGAGGCGCCGCTTGCGGCATTCTTCGGCGATCTTAGGAACGAGGGGGAGGTTTTCGCTCCGCCAGATCTCGCCCGCGCGAGCGCCGGGCGTCTCGCCGACGAGCATCCAGAACGCGTCGGCCTCGAGATACTCCGCCCAGTCGAGCAGGCCGCGCCACCCCTTCTCCGTGCCGTCGGGCCCGATGACCTTCATGCTCCCGAGCGGCTCCTTCGTCTCGAGCGTGAGCGCGACGAAGCCCGCGGGAAGTGCGCGCGGCACGCGCCGGCGGATTTCGAACTTCCGCGAGACGAGCCGGTCGCCCAGCTCGCCCGCGTCGGAGAGACGGAGCTCGTAGGCGCCCTCGGGCGCGTTCCACGGGCAGGGCCACCGCGCGGTGAAGGCGCGCTCGTCGTCGTCCCACCGGAGGTCGAGACGCGTGATGTCCGCGATCGTGGCGACGAGCCGGCCGTCCTTGTGCACCGACACGCCCGGCGGGTGCTCTTCGAACCTCCGGCGGAGCTCGCCGTCGCGCGTGCGCAGGCGTATCTCGACGAACTCGTCGTGAAAGAAGGCCGGCCGCGCGGTCTCGAGGCGGACGGGCTTGCGCCACGCGCGTCCCGCCAGCACGAGGCCCCAGGCGGCCGCGTAGGCGAGCGCGACGCCCAGGAAAACCTTCAGAGGTGAGCGGTGTCGAGCCATAGCGTGACCGGGCCGTCGTTGACGAGCTCCACTTCCATCTTCGCGCCGAACTCGCCGAGCTGCACCGGGCCGCCCTCGCGAGCGAAGACCTCCGCGAATCGCTTGTACAGCGGCTCCGCCTCGGGACCGGGCAGGGCCTCCATGAAGTCGGGACGTCGTCCCCGCGACGCGTTCCCGTAGAGCGTGAACTGGCTCACGATGAGCGCCGAACCCGAAATATCGGTCAAGCCTTTGGCGAAGCGTCCCTGCTCATCGGGGAAAAGGCGGAGTCCGGCGCATTTCTTGGCCAGGGCGTCCGCGAGTTCCGGGGTGTCGCCTTTGCCGCAGCCCAGGAGGATGAGGAAGCCCCGCCCGATCGCCCGTTCGGGCGTGGGGAGGTCCGGAAACCGGACCGAGGCCCGCGAGACCCGCTGCACCAACGCCCTCATCGCGGTCGATGATACTAATTTTAGTATACTGGGCCGTCGTTACCTAAAGACTTCGGGAGCATGTGAAATGGTCACCGGCCTCGTGCTCGTGCGGCTTATGGCAGGAAAGGAAAAGCAGGCGCTGCAGCGTATTAAGGAAACCAAGGGCGTGTCTCACGTCTCGGCCGTCTTCGGACGGTGGGACCTGGTCTTGGATATGGAGACCGAGGACTTGCCCAGCCTCTCCAACACCGTGGTCCACAACATCCGCTCCATTCCCGGCGTGTTGTCCACGGAATCCCTCATCACGACCGCGATATAGGGAGAGTGGCGGAACCCCTCCTCTCCGTCCGCAACCTGCGGACGCAGTTCCACGTCGAAGGCGCGGTCATCCGCGCGGTCGACGGTTTGAGCTACGACCTCCACCCCGGCAAGACTCTCGCGATCGTGGGCGAGTCCGGCTCGGGTAAGAGCGTCCACGCGCTGTCGATCCTCAAGCTCCTCCCGGAGCCTCCGGCCAAGATCGTCGGGGGGGAGATTCTTTTCCGGGGCCGGGACCTCCTGCGCGCGTCCCTGGCCGAGCTCCGCACGATCCGCGGCAACCGGATCGCGATGATATTCCAGGAGCCGATGACCTCGCTCAACCCCGTCCTCACCGTGGGAGAGCAGATCGCCGAGGCGGTGGTCGAGCATCAAAACGTTTCGGCCAAAGCCGGCATGGACAAGGCGGTCGAGCTCCTGCGGAAGGTCGGCATCCCGAACCCGGACAAGCGCGTGAAGGACTTTCCGCACCAGTTCTCCGGCGGCATGCGCCAGCGCGCGATGATCGCGATCGCGCTCTCGTGCGAACCGGACATCCTCATCGCCGACGAGCCGACGACCGCGCTCGACGTCACGATCCAGGCGCAGATCCTCGACCTGATCCGCCGCTTGCAGGCGGATCTGCGCATGGCGGTCATCCTGATCACCCACAACATCGGCGTGGTCGCGGGCATGGCGGACGATGTCGTCGTCATGTACGCGGGCCGCGCGGTCGAGAAGGCCTCGGTCTCCGAGATCTTCAAGCACCCGAAGCACCCCTACACGAAGGGCCTCCTCGCCTCGGTGCCGTCGATCTACGAGCGCAAAGACCGGCTCGCGGCCATCGGCGGCCAGCCGCCGGATTTGGGCGGAGACCTGAAGGGCTGTCCCTTCGCGCCGCGCTGCCCCGACGTTTTCGACCCGTGCGAAAAGGAAGACCCGCTCGAATACTACGTCGGCGACCATCACATGGCGAACTGCTTCCTGTACAAGGATAAGAGTTCCAAGCAGCGGCATCGACACCACGCGGGGAAGGCGTGATGAAGCACGCCGAGACTCCGCTGCTCGAGGTCCGCAACCTCAAGAAGCACTTCCACGCCCGCGAAGGGATGTTCGGCGAGGCCAAGACCGTCCGCGCGGTCGACGGCGTGAGCTTTTCGATCAAGCCGCGGGAAAGCTTCGGCCTCGTCGGCGAATCGGGCTGCGGCAAGAGCACCCTCGGCCGGCTGGTGCTCGCGCTCGAGAAGGCGACGGAGGGCGACGTTTTCTTCGAGGGCAAGCCGGTCTACGGCATGGCGAAGCCCGAGCTCCGCGCGCTCCGCCGCCAAATGCAGGTGATCTTCCAGGACCCGTTCTCGAGCCTCGACCCCCGGATGACCGTCCGGCAAATCCTGGAGGAGCCCTTCGAGATCCACGGCGCCTACCCGGAACCGCGCGAGCGCTCCAAGCGCCTGCACTACCTCCTCGACGTCGTCGGGCTCGCGCAGGCGCACCTCGAGCGCTTCCCGCACGAGTTCTCGGGCGGCCAGCGCCAGCGCGTCGGCATCGCGCGCGCCCTGGCGCTCAATCCGAAGCTGATCGTCGCCGACGAGCCGGTCTCCGCGCTCGACGTCTCGATCCAGGCGCAGATCTTGAACCTCCTCAAGGACCTCCAGAAGGAGTTCCACCTCACCTACCTCTTCATCTCGCACGACTTCTCGGTCGTGCGGCACCTCTGCGACCGCGTGGCCGTCATGTACCTCGGCCGGCTCGTCGAGCTGACGGACTCCGAGACGCTCTTCAACGACCCGCAGCATCCCTACACCGAGGCGCTGCTGTCCGCGGTGCCCGTGCCCGACCCCGAGCTCGAGCGCAAGCGCAAGCGGATCCTGCTGACCGGCGACCTGCCGAGCCCGCTCGACCCGCCCTCGGGCTGCCATTTTCATCCTCGCTGCAGCTACGCCGTGCCGTCGTGCAAGACGAAGGATCCGCCGTTCGACGAAGCCAAACGCCGGCACTGGGCCGCATGCCCCGTGCTCCCGTTCAAGGAGAAGGCCAGCGCCGCGGCGCTGACCGCCCGATAAAACACAATGACCAAGACCATCGAAGAAGAGCCGAAGCATCACGCGAAGCACGGCAAGGACGGAGCGGCGCATCACAAGCCGTTCATCGCCGACTCCGCGCGCATCCCCGAGTTCACCTGGCCCGGAATCCTCATGGGCACGATCCTCGGGATCGTGTTCGGAGCGTCGTCGCTCTACCTCGTCCTCAAGGTAGGCATGACGGTCTCCGCGTCGATCCCGATCGCGGTCATGTCGATCACGCTGTTCCGGCTGTTCTCGAAGGCGACCGGCATGCGCCAGACGACGATCCTCGAGAACAACATGGTGCAGACCACCGGCTCCGCCGGCGAGTCGATCGCCTTCGGCGTCGGCGTCACGATGCCCGCGCTCATGATCCTCGGCTACGAGATGGACATGGCGCGCGTCATGGTCGTCGCCTCGCTGGGCGGCCTCCTCGGCATCCTGATGATGATCCCGCTGCGCCGCGCGTTCATCGTGCAGCAGCACGGCAAGCTCCCGTACCCGGAAGGCACGGCGTGCGCGGACGTGCTCATCGTCGGCGAGCAGGGCGGCTCCTCCGCCAAGACCGTGTTCACGGGCTTCGGCGTCTCGGTGCTCTACAAGGTGCTGATGAGCGGCCTCAAGCTGTGGCAGGACACGCCGGAGCGCATGATCACGTTCTTCAAGGGCGCGGCGGTCTCGGCGGAAGTGGCGCCGGAACTGCTCGGCGTCGGCTACATCATCGGCACGCAGATTTCCTGCGTCATGGTGGCCGGCGGCATCCTCGCCTCGTGGGTGCTGATCCCCGCGATCAAGCTCTTCGGCGACGGGCTCACGGCCCCGCTCTTCCCGGCGACGCACCTGATCCGGGACATGTCTCCCGCGCAGATCTGGAAGTCGTACGTGCTCTACATCGGCGCGGGCGCGGTCGCGGCGGGCGGCATCATCAGCCTGTTCCAGGCCCTGCCGGTGATCGTCTCCTCCCTGCGCGCCGGCATCTCCGACATGCTCGGCGGGACCGACGCGGCCCCCAAGACGAAGTCGCGCACCGAAGACGACCTGCCGAACTCGGTCGTCGTGTTCGGCTCGCTCGGCATGATCTTCGCGATCATGGCGGCGCCGATGCTCGGCCTCGGCTTCGGCATCAAGGGGTTCCTGGGCGCGGCGATGATCGTGCTCTTCGGGTTCCTGTTCGTGACCGTGTCCTCGCGCCTCACCGGCGAGATCGGCTCGTCCTCGAACCCCATCTCGGGCATGACCGTGGCGACGCTGCTCCTGACCTGCCTCGTGTTCGTGCTGCTCGGCTGGGTCGGCAAGGACTACCGGCTCACCGCGCTGTCGATCGCGGCGGTCGTCTGCATCGCGGCCTCCAACGGCGGCACGACGTCCCAGGACTTGAAGACCGGCTACCTCGTCGGCGCGACGCCGAAATATCAGCAGCTCGGCCTGCTCGTCGGCGCGCTGACGTCCGCGCTCGTCATCGGCGCCACGCTGCTCGTGCTCAACGACGCCAGCACCGTCTACGCGAAGCGGGATCTCCCGTCCGTCACGGTGAACGTCCAGGGCCTGCATAAGGAGAAGATCAAAGGGCCCGACGCGGCGATGGACTCCGCCGAGTACTACGCGCTCCACGTGGGCGAGGGCGAGGTCGCGGGACTCGAGGCCGGCAAGTACCTGGTCGACGACGCGGGCAAGGTCCGCTACTTAGTCGACCCCGGCATCAACGGCACCGAGACGAAGCGCATGGACGGGACGATCGTGCAGAAGTACAACGCGCCCAAGGCGCGCCTCATGTCCCTCATCATCGACGGCATCCTGACGCAGAAGCTCCCGTGGGGCCTCGTGCTCCTGGGCGTCGCGATCGCCCTGGTGCTCGAGCTCTGCCAAGTCCCGTCCCTGCCGTTCGCGGTCGGCGTGTACCTGCCGCTGTCGTCCTCGACGCCGATCTTCATCGGCGGCATGGCGCGCTGGGCGGTGGACAAGTGGACGAAGAAATCCGCGGCCGAATCCGACATGAGCCCGGGCGTGCTGCTGTCGTCCGGCTACATCGCCGGCGGCGCGATCGCCGGCATCGCGATCGCGATGCTGAGCCTGGCGCCGAAAATCGCCGAGTCGCTCGACATGAGCAAGGCCGGCGAGTGGACGCAGAGCGAGGCGACGGCGCTCCTGGCCTTCGGCGCGCTGACGTTCTTCCTGCTGCTCGTGGGCGCGGAGAAGCTTCTCGCGGACAAGAAGAAGCATGCGTAGCGTCATCCTCGCGGCCGCCCTGGCCTGGTCCCTCACGGGCCGGGCGGCCGCGGAGACGCCGCGGGACACGTTCGCCTACGACATCACGGGCGACGTCGACACGCTCGACCCGCATTGGGAATACGACGTCGTCAGCCAGATGGTCGCCTGGCAGACGTACGAGACCCTTATCTTCTACAAGGGGCCCTCGCTCAAGGAGTTCGAGCCGCTGCTCGCCTCCGTCGTCCCGTCGCGGTCCAACTCCTTCATCTCGGCCGACGGAAAGCGCTACACGTTCCCGATCCGCAAGGGCGTCGTCTTCCACGACGGCACCCTAATGACGCCGGAGGACGTGAAGTATTCCTTCATGCGTTTCCTGCTGCTCGACCGCGCGGGCGGCCCCTCGGCGCTGCTGCTCGAGCCGCTGCTCGGCATGGACTCGACCCGCGACAAGGACGGCAAGCTCAAGCCCGGCGTCTTCGAGGCGGCCGACGCCGCCATCTTGGTGCAGGGGGGAAGCGTCG
>JACRDR010000191.1 GCA_016212845.1 Elusimicrobiota bacterium | reverse complement strand
GCTTTTCTGGTCCCGCCGGCTCCGCCGCCTTTGACTTTCCCGACGTCGGGGGCGCGCCAGGCGCCGGCGCCTTTGGCGCCGTCGAGGTTCATCGAGATGCCTTCGCCGTTTATCGGCTGCATGGACGAGCGGCCGTCGGGCTCGTTGGGGTCGGCGGAGGAGGACGCCGTCATCGGCGCGGGCTGCTCTTCCTCGCCTTCGGGCTCGGGATCGACGAAGAAGTAGACGATCGCGCAAGAAACGAAGACGGAGGCGAGGCCGAGGCCTCCCAGGATCATGAGGGTGCGCGCGGATTTGGGGTCGCGGAGATTGAGCTGCATCTCCCTATAAGCTTAGCAGGGACGGCGGTCCCCCGCCATATGGTAATCTAGGCCCCGCCTCGCGTGATCCGAACCGCCACCGCCGACGACATCGAAGCCCTGCTCGCGCTCCAGGCCTCCTGGCCGGGGCTGCCGAAATGGAGCCGCACGCATTGGGTCCAGGCGATCGGCGGCTCGCGGGAGCGGATCGTCGTATTGGAAGAGGAGGGGAGGTTGGCGGGGTTCGGGGCGGTCCGGCTGGTGCCTCCGGAGGCGGAGGTAACGCTCGTCGCGGTCGACTCGAAGCGGCTGCGCCGGGGCTCGGCGCGAAAGCTCCTGGGCCGGCTGCACGAACTCGCGAAGGAGGGCGGCTGCGAGCTTTCGGGTCTGGAGGTGAGCGCCGCGAACGCGCCCGCGATCGCGCTGTATACGTCGAGCGGGTACCGCGTTGTCGGCCGTAGACCCAAATACTATAATGACGGCTCGGACGCCCTCCTCATGAGCCTCCGGCTCGCATGATCCAGACCGCCGTTCTGCTCCTCGCGCTTGCCGCGCCCGCGCACGCCGACGCCGACAAGGCCTCGACGATGCACTACATGAAGGCGGTCCTGCTCGAGCATCAGGGCAACATACTCGAGGCCCTGCAGGAGTACCAGGCCGCGATCGCGCTCGACCCGACCTCGAGCTTCCTCGTCGAGCAGGCGGTCGAGACCGCGCTCGAGGCGGGCAAGCCGGACGTCGCGCTCGAGATGGCCAAGAAGCTCGTCGCGCTCGATCCGAAGGCGCACAAGTCGCACTTCCTTCTCGGCAACGTCCAGTGGGCGCGCGGCGACGCCGCGGGCGCGCAGGCCGCGTTCGAGGAGGCGCTCAAGATCAATCCGAAGTTCTCCGAGGCGATGCTGAGCCTCGGAAACCTGCTTTCCAGCCAGTCGCCGAAGAGGGCGCGCGAGTACTTCGAGAAGTACCTCGCGACCAACCCCGAAAACGCCGCCGAGGCGCATTATCAGCTCGGCATCCTGGAGCAGCGCGACGGCGGCCTCGAGAAGGCGATCGAGCATCTCAAGAACGCGATCGCGATCAACCCCGACTCCTTCCAGGCGCGGCTGACGCTGGCGCAGGTCTACGAGGCGAAGAAGGACACCGACGCGGCGCTGGGCGAGTTCCTGGCGATCCTCGACCGCGATCCCGAGAACGTGGCGCTGCGCAACCACATCGGCGAGGTCTATTTCATGCGCGGCGAGCTGGAAAAGTCGGAGGAGCATTTCCGCCACGCGTCGAACTCGGCCGCCGACAACCCGACGACGTGCCTGTGGCTCGCGATCCTCGCCGAGCAGCGGGGCGACTTCAACCAGGCCGCCGCCGAGCTCGCCAAGAGCGCGGCGCTCAAAGACGAGGCGGCGCTCAACCTCCGGCTCAGCTATTACCTGACGCAGGCCAACCGCATCAAGGAAGCGGTCCGCGCGCTCGAGGAGGCGCACAAGAAGTGGCCGGACAACGACGACGTCGCCTACTTCCTGGCGCTCGGCTACGACGATCTCAAGGAGACCGACAAGGCGGCCGACCTGCTCAAGGAGCTGCTGAAGGCGCGGCCCGATTTTCGAGACGCGCGCTTCCAGCTCGGCGCGCTCTACGAGAAGCACAATCGCATGGACGACGCGGAGCGCGAGTTCCGCGCGCTCATCGAGCAGCGGCCCAACGACGCCTCCTCGCTGAACTACCTCGGCTACTCGCTGTCGGACCGCGGGCTGAAGCTCGAGGAAGCGCAGACGATGATCGCCCGCGCCGTGCAGATCGACCCGACGAACGGCGCCTACCGCGACTCGCTCGGCTGGTGCTACTTCAAGCAAGGCAGAAACGCCGAGGCCAAGGCCGAGCTCGAGACCGCGATCAAGTATCTGCCGTCGGACGCGACCGTGTGGGAGCACCTGGGCGACGTGCAGGCCGCGCTCGGCGACGGGTCCAAGGCTTACGAGGCGTACGTGCGGGCGGAGGGGTTCGACCGCGGCGACCGCGTAAAGAAGAAGCGCGCGGACGCCGAAGCCAAGCTCTCCCCGCAGGACGCCGGCGCGAAGGCGCTCGAGCTCGCGGCCGCGGGGCTCAAGGGCGTCGTGCGATTCGGCGGACCGTGCGACGTGTCCGGCACCGTCGTGAACCGGCCGTTCCACTACGCCGGGCTCCTGCGCTACGAGGCGCCCAACGAATTGCAGCTCGAGTTCCTCGGGCCCCTGTTCGTGCCGATCTTCCGCGCGAAGGTGAAGGGCGAGGACGGTTTCGAGATGGACCCGTTTCATTTGGAAGGCGTGCCGCCGGAGGCCGCCTCCGACGCGGTGTATCGCGGCCTCAAGCTCGTGCGCGACTTCATCGACGGGCGGCTCTTCGCCGGCCGGCCGGCCGATCTCAAGCGCGGCTGGCGCGGCGGCAGCGTGAAGACCGCCGACGGCGAGTTCACCTTTCAGCCGGGCGGCCGGCTGCGCACGTACGAAACGACCGCCCAGCCCGTCGTGAAGCTTTCGGTCGAGTACGCCCCCGACGACAAGAACGCCGAGGGGCCTCGCGGCCTGCCGACGGCGCTCAAGCTCGAGGGCCGGGGCTTTAAGCTCGACTTGGCCCTGCCCACGCCGAGCGCTCGCTTCGAGATCGAGGAGCCGCGCTGATGGCGCGCGCCTCCCTGTCCTTGGCCTCCGAGGACGCTCCCGCCGTCGCCCGGCTCAAGGTCCAGTGCCCGGCGAAGGTGAACCTCTTCCTCGAGGTCACGGCCAAGCGCCGCGACGGCTACCATAATCTCGCGACTCTGTTCGCGAAGATCAACCTTTTCGACCAGCTGGAGCTCGAGTCCATCGGCAAGCCCGTCGTCGAGCTTTCGCTCGACAATCGCACCGTCGCGCCGCTGACCGCGACCCCCGACAACCTCGTTGTCCGCGCGGCCGAAGCGTTCCGCAAGCGCTTCAAGGTCGACCACGGGTTCCGGATCAAGCTCGAGAAGAAGATCCCGATCGGCGCGGGCCTGGGGGGCGGTTCTTCCGACGCCGCGGGCACCCTGGTCGGCCTCTCCCGGCTCACCGGGCGCAAGTTCGACCGTTCCCACCGCGCGGCGCTCAAGGAAATCGCACGCACCCTCGGCGCGGACGTCCCGTTTTTCCTCATGGAGCAGGGTTTGGCCCTGGGAGAAGGCATCGGAGACAAGCTTACGGGCCTGGAAATCGAAAAATCGCTGCCTCCGATGGTCCTCGTGTATCCCCGGGTCCCGATCGGCACTCCGGGAGTCTATAAAGCCCTGAATTTGCCCTCTAAGAAAGATTCGTTGACGAGGGTTTCTCAACTTGGTAAGCTTCAAAAAAAGCTAAGCGCTGGTAAGCCCATTTCGGAATGGGCGGGCTTGGTTTTCAACCGCCTGGAGGAGCCGGTACTCGGCAGCTACGGGCAGGTTAAGCAGGCGAAGGATATCCTGATCCGGCTCGGCGCGCAGGGAGCGCTGATGTCGGGGTCGGGATCGTCCGTTTTCGGCTTTTTCCCGGCGCCGGGAGAAGCGGAACGCGCGGCGGAGAAGCTGAAGGGTTATCCCTGGGACGTGTTCGCGACGTGCTGCATGGGCTGACGCCGGACCAAGACAACTTCGAGCTGAGTGCGCATGGAAATCACGGAAATCCGGGTACACCTCCGCAATGAGGAGAAGCTCAAGGCGTTCGTCACCATCACGATCGAGAACTGCTTCGTCGTTCGGAACATGAAGATCATTCAGGGAAACAAGGGACTCATCCTCTGCATGCCGTCGCGCAAGATCGCGGACGGCAACTACAAGGACATCGCGCATCCGATCACGATGGAGTTCCGCAAATTTTTGGAAGACAAGGTGATGGCCGCTT
>JACRDR010000183.1 GCA_016212845.1 Elusimicrobiota bacterium | reverse complement strand
CGGAGTCGCTGATCAAGCGCGTGCCGGACCGCGCGGGCCACGACCGCCGCTACGCCGTCGACTGCGCCAAGCTGCGCCGGCTCGGCTGGCGCCCGGAGACGGACTTCCGCCGCGCGCTCGCCGACACGATCGGCTGGTACCGCACGCACGAGGCCTGGTGGCGCCCGCTCAAGCTCAAGCTCGGATTTAAGACCTACTACAAGAAGCAGTACTCGGGTTCCCGCTCATGATGGAGTCGCTCTCCAACCACGCTCCCGTCGGCAACTCGCGGAGCCCGGGCTCGGTCGCAGGCACGATCGAGGTGATCTGCGGCAGCATGTTCTCGGGCAAGACGCAGGAGCTTATTCGCCGCCTGCGCCTCTGCGGCATCGCCCGGATGAAGGTCGAGGTGTTCAACTCCGCGCTCGACACGCGCTACGGCCGCAACCACATCATCTCGCACGATCTCTCCAAGATCCCGTCGCACGCCGCCAAGACCAGCCACGACGTCCTCGCCAAGATCGACCCCGCCACGCAGGTCGTCGGGATCGACGAGGTGCACTTCTTCGACGAGGGTATCATCGGGGTCTGCGAGCAGCTCGCCAATTCCGGCCGCCGGGTCATCGTGGCGGGCTTGGATCAGGACTACAAGGGCGAGCCCTTCCTGATCACGGCGCGGCTGATGGCGGTCGCGGAGTTCGTCACGAAGAACCTCGCGGTCTGCGTGGTCTGCGGGAGCCCCGCGAACAAGTCCCAGCGCCTCACCCATAACCGCAAGCGCATCGAAGTCGGCGCCGGCTCCAAATACGAAGCCCGCTGCCGCCGCTGCTTCGAGAAGTAGCTTACTCGAACGTCTTCGAGCGGAAGCGCACTTCCACGACGCGGGGATCGACCGCGAAGGGCTTGAGCTCGCCGCCTTTCCGGCGTCGCTCCAGGTCGAGTTTCAGGTGGGAGATCATCTGGGCGTAGCGCTTGCGGGCGACGCCCACCCGGACCGGGTCGCTCCAGAAACCGATGTCTTCCCTTAATAGGAGCTTGGTGGCCTCGCCGGAAGTGGGGTCGCTCCGAGGGCGGCCCATCTGGTCCTCGAGCTTGGCGATCTTGTCGACGATTCCCTGGTACTCCTTCAAGTGCTCGCGCTCGACCGAGGCTCGCTCCTCGGCGCTGGCCCACAAGGACGGCAGGCCGTCGCGCTTGTAGGCGTCGATCACGAGCGCCTCGAACTCGTCGGCGGAGCGGGCGAGCGCCGCGAGCTCGCCGAGGCCGAAGAGGCGGGGCGGGGTGACGAGCTCGTCGTAGCCCTTCATCAGCTCTCGGCCTTTTCGCTTGAGCGCCTCCTTCTTGGGGCCCGAAGCCTCTCGCAGCTCCTCGCGGACGGCGTACACCTTCTTTTGCAGCTCGAGCGCGGCCTTCATGCGGTTGAAGTCGGGATGGGCGCGCAGCGCGTCGAGCACGAACGCGATGCCCCGGTAGAAGCTCAGGAGCTCGTCCTCGAGCAGGTGGGGGATCGCGCCGCCCTCGCGCTCCCGCGCGTGGCTGATCTCGTGCACGAACGAGTCGGCGACCGCGAAGGTGAGCTCTCGCTGAGCCGTCTTGTCGCGAATGAAGGTCTCCTCGTCGCGGCCGTCGAGGTGAAGGACGCGGTGCGCGATCTTGAGGTTGCGCTCGGTGCGGGAGTAGGCCATCAGCACGTCGGGCTGGTCGTCGAACGGCCTGCGCCAGTAATCGGCGAGGTCTCTTTCCACGAACGAGATCCGCAGCGTGAGCGCCGGATGATCGCGCAGAAACTTCACCGACGCCGCGCCTTCCTCCGAGGCGACGCCGGCGAGCTGGTGCATCAGGATGTTCGGAAGGGTGACTTCGAGAGTCTGGAGGTTGCCCGGGCTGCAGGCCTTTGTCCGGGGCTCGACGTTCCACTCCTCGGCGGAGGCCGGGAGAGCGAGGAACGCCAGCGCGCACAGCAGGGGGATCCGGCGCACGACGTGAGTTTAGCGCGGGAAGCGTCAGCTTGCCAGGGGTTCGAGCCGTCCGCCGCGGCGCACCCGGTAGCGGCGCCCGCGCCAGCTGATCGTATTCCCGGGCCACGAGGCGAGCCACGGCGCGAGAAAGCCGACGTCGACGACCGGCAGCGCGGCGTAGCCGAACCACGGGTAGCGCGAGGCCGCGATCCGGCGGTCCTGCAGGATCGCGCAAACGATCCTCGTCGCGGCCAAGAACAGCCAGAAGGCGGCCGGACGGAGATCCTCGGGCGCCCTCGAGAGGGCGAGCAGGGCCAGCGGCAGCGGAGTGGCCAGCGGGAGGAAGAGATAGGGAAGCGTCGTCGTCCAGCGCACGATGCGCGCCCATTTGAGGACGTGCCGTGCGCCTTCGAGGACGCCGCCGCCGCGTTCGTAGAGCGGCACGAGCCGCGGGAGGAGGGCGACGCGGGCGCCCGCGCGCCGCAGCGCGTCGGCGAGCGCGAAGTCGTCGGCGGCCTCGTTGGAAAACCGTTCGAGCCCTCCCACTCGCTCGAGCGCGTCGCGTCTGAGCGCCATCCAGGTGCCCGAGAACAAGGTGCCGGCGCCGGTCGCGGAGACGACGGTCGCGAGCGGGTTGAAGTAGTGGTTGAAGCAGAGGCAGACGAGTACGTCGCCCGCTCCCCGCGCCATACTCGCGTCGGGGAGGCCGCTGACCGCCTCCGCGCCCGCGAGAAACAAGCGGGAAGTCTCGACCAGCGCCTCGCGGCCGGGCCGCGCATCGGAGTCGGAGAACACGACGAACTCGCGGGTCGCGTGCCGCAGCGCTTCGATCATGTTGTGCGCCTTGCCCATCCGGGTCCCGCTCGGGCCGGTGAGGATCACCCGGGCGCGGCCGGGAAAGGCGGCCGCGACGCGGGACGCGACGGGGTGGGCCGGGTCGGACTCGGATTCGACGGCGAAGAGCGCCTCGAGCCGGCCCTCCCGGTCGGCCTCGAGCGGCGCCCGCAGGTTTTCCTCCAGGCCCGTGTCCTCGCCCTTCAGCGGGCGAATGAGCGTCATGGGCAGGACCTCGCCCCCCATCTCGCCCCGGGCGAACTTCCGGAGGCTCGTGACGAACGCCGCGAGGCAGAAAAGCCCGAGGCCCGCCCCGTGGGCGAGCGCGAGGACCTCGAACAGGGTCACGGCAGCACGACGGGCTGGCCGTCCGTCGCGCGAAGGTTCGTCCAGCCCGCGGGGCACGCGCCGGCGTCCTCGCCGTCGGCGCGCTCGCAATCCTCGCCCTGGGCCGCGAGCCGGATCCAGTCGCCTTGCACACCGAGCACGTCCACCGGCACGTCGTCGCCTTCCTTCGGCAGCTGCCGCGCGGCGGGCTCGCCCGCCGGCGACGGCCCGTCTCGGAGAGTCACGAACCGGGCCGCGTGGCCGGGGACGACGCCGCGGCGCGCGGACGCGATCCAGTCGCCGAGCCGGCGCAGCCGCATGAGCGGCTCGCCGGCGCGTCCCGGCGCGAATTGCAGCCACGCGCGGCGGTTGATGGAGGGGTCGAGCACGACCTGCACCCACTTCTTGCCGGCGACGGTCTTTTGCGCCAGCGCGGCGAGCTCGAGGCGGTCGGCGTCGGCGAGCGTCCATCGAAGGAGGCGCACGCCGCAGACCTCGTAGCCTTCCATGGCGGCGGAGCGTCCCCGGTGGGGGCGGGCTCGCGGGACGGGCTCGAGGCGCAGGCAGTCGACGATCGGTTCGAGCTCGGCGTCGGCGTCGGGCTGGAAGGGGAGGCGCCGGTAGCCGCGAGACGGCTTCTTCGAGTGGCTCACCGTGATCTCGAGGACGGACTCGACCGCGGCGGCGACGCCCGGCGCGGCGTCGGCGAAGAAGCGGTAATCGGTGCCCGCGACCCCATCGGCGCGGGCGGAGGCGGCGAGCAGAAGGGCGAGGAGCGGGCTCAGGGCGACCAGCTCGGCGTGGACGAGTTCCCGGGGATCTCGGCGACGACGCGCGGAGCGCTGCCGTCGGCGTCCATGACGTAGAGCTGGCGGCGGCGCTTGCCGCCCCGGGTGCTCGTGAAGGCGATGAAGCGGCCGTCCGGCGACCACGCGGGATTCTCGTTGGTGCCCTCGCCGTGCGTGAGCTGGCGGATGTGGCTGCCGGTCACGTCGACGATGTAGAGATCCATCGGGTCCTTGTTGTTCGCGCGTCCGGCGAACACGATCCACTCGCCGGTGGGCGACCACGCGGGCGAGTCGCACCAGTTGAGGCTCGTGACGCGCCGCAGCCGGTTCGTCGAAAGGTCGAGGATGTGGATCTGCGGGTTGCCGCTGCGGTCGGACGTGAAGGCGACCTGGTTGCCGTCCGGGGAGTACGTGGGGGAGGACTCCACGCCGAAGTGCGAGGTGAGCGCTTTCGCGGAGAGGTCCTTGCCGTCGAGCTCGTAGATGTTCGGGTTCTTGCCGTCGGACATCGTAAAGACGAGCTTGCGGCCGTCCGGCGACCAGCCGCCGGCGATGTTGAGGCCCTGCCGGGAGGAGAGCACGCGGTTGTTGCCCTTCTCGAGGTTCGCTTCCCACAGGTCGGGGTTGCCGCGCTTATAAGTCGTGTAGGCGACGCGCTTGCCGTCCGGGTTCCAGCGCGGCAGGAGCGCGATGGAGCCGTCGGACGTGAGCCGGCGCACGCCGTTGCCGTCGTAGTCGATGAGATAGAGTTCCTTCGCCCCGGTCTGGTCGTTGATGAAGGCGAGCTGCGTGTGGGCGATGCCGAGCTTGCCCGTCAGCTGCTTCACGACGTCGTCGGCGATCTTGTGCGACACGGAGCGCCAGTACTTGGCGTCCTGCTTGTAGTAGCGCTCGAAGGCCGCCTCGCCCGAGCCGAGGTCGCGCAGTTGAACGGTGACCGAGGCCCGGCCGGCTTCGACCGAGACCTTGCCGGAAAGGGAGAAGCTCGCGCCGGCCTTCTTCCAGGCCTCCGCGTCGGCCGGGTCCGCCCCGGGCGCGGGGTCGATCGTCTTGAAGTAGCGGGAAGACATGAGGTCGTCGCGCAGGACGCCCCGGATCTGCGCGCCGAGGTTCTGCGCTTCGCCGCCGCCGCGCTCGGCGGAAAAAGGCGCGAGGCCGAGGTTCCACTGCGCGGCCGAGGTCCCGGAGACGCCGATGTAGACGTCGGCGGCGTACGCGGGGGAAGCGAGGAGGAGCAGCGCGAGGACGGCGCGGCTCATTCCCCGTCGTCCTTGGACGGGGCGCCCTTGCCTTTCTCGAGTTTCGCGAGCAGCTTGCCGGCGGCCGAGGCCTCGGGGCTCTTCGGGAAATCGTCTTGGATCGACTGGAGGTAGCGCTTCGCCTCGGCCGAGTACGCGGCGGTCTTGAGGTTCAAGAGCGTCATCGCGTATTTCAGGCGCGCGGCGGCGGTGATGTCGGACTTCGGGTAGCGGTCGAGCACGAGCGCGTACTGCTTCGCCGCGTCCTCCCACGCCTTCGAGCCGTAGCGCGACTCGCCGAGGTAGAACATCGCGAGGTCGGCCATCTCGCCTTTCGGGTAGAGCTTGAGATACGTGTCGAAGCCGG
>JACRDR010000006.1 GCA_016212845.1 Elusimicrobiota bacterium | reverse complement strand
CGCGCCAGCGCCAGCAGGTCCTCACCGCGATCGTGCAGCTCGAGCCTCGCGACGAGGCGCCCCTTCGGCGTGAGATAGAAGGCCGGAGTCCAGCCGCCGTCCGGCAGCGCCTTCACGTCGGCGGTGAGCAGGCCGTGGAGGAACGCCTTGCGGTCGGGACCCCGGAAGACGAGACCCGCCAGCGGGACGGGCGCGCAAACGGAGGCGTCGAGAGCGGCGGCGTCTTGGGGAGAGACTCGGATCAAGCCGGCTTGGGACCGGGGCCCTTGCGCTCGGGCGGCTGCGTCTTGAGCGCCTCGTGCAGGCAGGCCAGGAGCCTTTCTTGGTTGATCGGCTTGGAGATGATCGCCCGCACGTTCGGATCCTTCTCGAGCTTCTTGAGCTCGGGGTCGGACGCGAACGCGGTGACCACGATGATCGGAGGCACGGCGCGCTCCGCCTCTCTCAGGCGCTTGAGGACGTCGAAGCCGGTGGTTCCGCCCGGGAGCATGAGGTCGAGGAGCATGGCGTCGGGCTTGCGCTCGAGTCGGGTCAGCGCGCGGTCGCCGGTGGTCGCGAGGTCGACCTTGAAGCCGTCCCGCTTGACCAGGATTTCGAGCAGGTTGAGGACGCCCTCGTCGTCGTCGACGATGAGCACGGTTTTGGTGGAAGGAGCGGCCAACGCCATTGGGCGTTTATAGCAAAATCAGCGCGGCGGGGGCTCGCCGTCGCCCGCGAGCGCGAACATGAGCTCGGCGGCGGAGCGAAACGCCTTGGACAGGAACCGCCCGCGCTCCCCGGCCAAGTCGAGTTCCTCCTCGGCCGAGCGGATGCCCTCTCTCGTGAGCAGGCTGCATCGGACGCGCGCGCGCGGCGGCACGCGGCGCGGCGCCAGCGGCATCCCGCCGGCCAAGGGCTGCGCCTCGCCAAGCAGCTTGAGCAGGAGGCGAGAGATCCGCGGGTCCTCGCCCCGGAAATGCAGGATCGCCCCGCCCTGGTTCACGTAGCGCGCGGTGCCGTCGCGGTACGCGGCGAGGGTGTCGACGCCCATCGAGAGAGGCAGCTCGAAGACCACGCCCAGGACCTCGCGGGCCTCCCCCGCCTCGGGGCGCACCCGCAGCTCGCGGAGCGCCCGCCAAGCCCACAAGCGCACGCGCGTCTCGACGTCGGGCCCCTCGCCGACTTGGCGCAGGAGGATCGCGGCGGGCGCGAGTCGCCCTTCCGCCCGCAAGGCACGCGCCATATAGAGGAGAGGCCACGGATTGCGCGTGGAGCCGCGGGTGAGGCCGCGGTCCTCGGGAGGCAAACGGTCCAATAGCGCGTCCAGATCCTGGTCGGCGAACAGCAGTTCGCGAAGCTCCATCGGCGGGGACAAAATCCCCGTTTTCTCGACGGAAGTCAAGGCATGGGGACTTCCCCGATTGCGAGGAATCGGCGGGGGCGTTACCCTGGGGTGTCTCATGACGGTAATGGGGAAGAGGACCGCCAGGATCGTAATCGCCGACGAGCGGCCCGGAATGGGGTTGGCCGGAGCATTGGACGCCCTGTCCGGAGTCACCGTGTGCGCCGAGGTCGGAACCGCCTCCGAGGCGGTCGAGGCCGTGGAAGAGCACGCCCCGGACGCGATCGTCGTGGACATCTCGCTCGCGCGCGTCGGCGGACTTCCCCTCCTGAAATCGCTGCGGAAGCTCCATCCCGAACTCGCGATCGTCGCGGTCGCGCCGGAAGGCGGCCGCATGAAAGCCGCGACCGCGCTGCGCTCGGGCGCCCGGGCGTTCCTGCTGAGAGATGGAGCCTCGAAAGCGTTCCTGACCGCGCTGGCCGCGATCCACGCCGGGAAGCCCTACGTCGACCGCCGCATCGCGCGCGAGCGCACGGTGCTGCGCCCTAGAAGGAAGACGACTGTAAACGCCTAGGGACAGACCCCGATCTTAAGTTTCTCGAACGGCTGAGAAACTTAAGATCGTTGTCAGTCCCTGGCGACGAGCGCGATCTCGATCCGGCGATTTAACGCCCGCGTGTCGTTGCGGTCATTGGAAGCCACCGGGCGATACTCGCCGTAGCCCGCCGCGACGAGCCTTTTCGGGTCCACCTTCGCGGCCTCCTGCAGGTAGCGGGCGACCGCGGTGGCGCGCGCCGTCGAGAGCTCCCAGTTGCTGGCGAAGCGCGAACGGAGCTCGTCGGAGATCGGCACGTTGTCCGTATGCCCCTCGATCCGGATATCGCGGCTCGGGACCTCGTTGAGCAGCTTGCCGATTCGGGCGAGCACCTTGCGGCCGAGCGGCTTGATCTCGTCGGAGCCCGAGTCGAAGAGGATCTTGTCGACGAGCTGGACCGCGAGCTTGCCCTTGAGCTGCGTGAGCTTCACCTCGCCGGCCTGGATCTCGCTCTTGAGGTTCGCGGCGAGGTCCTCGTAGCTCTTCTTGAGCGACGAGACCTCCGCCTCCTTCGCCTTCTCCACCTCGAGGCGGGCCGCCTCGGCGGAGTCCTTCGCCGCCTGGAGCGTCGTCTTCTCCTCGATCGCGGCGTTGAGCTTCTGCGTGACGTCGGCCAGCTGGGCGTCCTTCGACGCGCGCAGGGACGCCGTCTCCTTTTGGGCCTCGGCGAGCTTTTGCGCGAGGGCGTCCTTCTCCGCGACGAGGGCCGAGACCTTCTTCGTGAGCTGGTCCTGGCTCGACTCGGACGAGGCGCGAAGGTCCTTCACCGACGCCTTCAGCGACTCGATCTGGCTCTCGGCGCTCTTGAGCTTCTCCTCGGCGGCCGCCAGGCGCGTGCGCAAGTCCGACTCGACGCGAGTCCACGCCTCGGTGGCGGCGGATTTCTCGCTCCGGGCGGCCGCGGCATCGGCCTTCGCGGCCTCGAGCTCCTTCTTGATGCCCTCGAGCTCGCCCTCGCGCGCCGTGAGATCGCGCTCGAGGCCGGCGGCGCGGCCCTTCCAGGTGTCCGCGTCGGCCTGCGCTTTCTGCAAAGTGCCGGTGCTCACGCACCCGGAGAAGACGGCGGCGAGCAGTAGAGGAAGGGCGACCCGCTTCACGGCTGCTCCTCTAGGAGCTTCTCGACGAGGCCGGTCATCTCGGAGGACATCGGCTCGGTGTCGGGCCCGAAGCGCTCGGCCACGCGGCCGTCGCGCGCCACCACGAACTTCGAGAAGTTCCACGGGATCGCGCCGTTGTGGCCCGACTCGGTGGTGAGGAACTTGAACAGGGGATGAATCTCGGCGCCCTTCACCGCGACTTTCGCGAAAAGGTCGAACGTCACGCCGAAATTCTTCAAGCAGAACGACTTGATCTGCGCGTCGGAGCCGGGCTCCTGCGCACCGAAGTCGTTGGCCGGAAAGCCGACGACGGCCAGGCCCCGGTCCTTGTACTTCCGGTGCAGCTTCTCGAGACCCTCGTACTGAGGCGTGTAGCCGCACTCGGAGGCGGTGTTCACGATCAGGAGCACCTTCCCTTTGTACGCGCCGAGCTTGCGCGCCTTGCCGTCGTTGAGCTTCGCTTCGAAATCGTAGATTTTTCCCGCGGGCGCGGCTTTCGAGTCCATGATCTTCCCCTTGAGCTTGCGCAGCTTCTCTCTAGTGCCGAACACGAGCTTCCCGACCTTCATTCCGAGAGACATCTTCTTCCTCCCTTCCGTTTCCCGCTCCAGGCACTTGCGGCAAAGGCACGTCTCCCCGTCCTTCGGGTTGGAGACCGCGGGCAGGTCCATGCACCAGCAATGGTCCTCGTTCTTGCCGCACTGAAACGGCGCGCCGCACTTCGAGCAGGCTTCCACCTCCCGATTCTACCAAAACGCGGGGATAGGCCGTTGGACCCGGCTTGCGAGCATTGCGGGGATGTGTTGCGAAAATAGCCTGGAATTGACGTTTTTGCAGCGGGACGGCTCCGTTTTGGCGGAGAATGGGGCGTTTTCCTTGTATACAGGCCTCCAAAAGCGCTAAGGTATCTAATCCCCCGCCGAGACGTGGGGGGCCAGCCTATGGAGGCCCAATGGTATCCGAGCATCACAACAACGTGGAGGAGATGATCAAGAACCTCGCGCTGCGGGAAGACCACCCCGATCGCAGGCCCATCGCCGACACGTTCGGTTCGCTGACGTTCAACAAGAAGGCGATGGCGAAGTTCCTCAGCAAGTCCGTCTACGAGAAGCTCCTAAACACCATCGAGAACAACGAGAAGCTCGATGAAGAGATCGCCGACGAGGTCGCCCACGCGATGAAGGAGTGGGCTCTCGGCATGGGCGCCACCCACTTCTGCCACTGGTTCCAGCCGCAGCGCGGGGTCACCGCCGAAAAGCACGACGCCTTTTTGACCTTCGACCGCACCGGCGCGCCGATCCAGCGGTTCTCCGGCCGCCAGCTCATCCAGGGCGAGCCCGACGCCTCCTCGTTCCCGTCCGGCGGCATGCGCTCGACGTTCGAGGCCCGCGGCTACACCGCCTGGGACCCGACGTCCCCGGCGTTCGTGCTCCGCACCGGCAAGTCCGTCACCCTCGTCATCCCGACCGCGTACCTGTCGTGGACCGGCGAGGTGCTCGACATGAAGACGCCGCTGCTGCGCTCGCTCCACGCGATCGAGGAGCGGGCGTACCGCGTCCTCAAGCTCTTCGGAAACCGGACGGCGAAGTACGTCCGCGTGACCGTCGGCCCCGAGCAGGAGTACTTCCTCGTCTCGAAAGCCTTCTTCAACCGCCGCCCCGACCTCGTCTACACGGGACGCACGCTGTTCGGCGCGTCCGCGGCCAAGCACCAGCAGATGGAAGACCACTACTTCGGCTCGATCAGGCCCAAGGTGCTCGAGTTCATGGCCGACGTCGAATCGGCCCTGATCGAGCGCGGCATCCCGGCCATGACCCGCCACAACGAGGTCGCGCCCAACCAGTTCGAGCTCGCTCCGCTCTACGAAGAGGCGAACCTCGCCATCGACCACAACCTG
>JACRDR010000182.1 GCA_016212845.1 Elusimicrobiota bacterium | reverse complement strand
CGTGATCGAGCCGGAGCCGATCGCGTTGGTATCCACGGCGCCGGCAAGAATCTTGTTCGAGGTGACCGAGCCGGAGCCCAGCGCGTTGGTATCCACAGCGCCCGCGCGGATCTTGTTGATCGTCACCGCGCCGGAACCCAGGGCGTTCGTGTCCACCGCGCCGCCGAGGATCTTATTGATCGTGACCGCGCCGGACCCGAGCGCGTTGGTGTCGGCGGCGCCGGCGGAGAGCTTGATCGAGTCGATCGTCTGATTGAGGATCTTCGCGCCGACGATCGAATCGTCGGCGATCTTGCCCGGGTCGACCGACGCGGAGCGGAGATGATTCCGGTCGATCGAGAGGTTCACGAGCTTCTCGCTGTCGACCGAGGCCTTGGCGAGCTTCGACGAATCGATGGTGCCCGCGGTGACGCCGCTGACGTTGGTCAGGCCGGAGCCGTCGCCGAAGAAGCCGGACGCCGTGATCGACGATCGCGAGAGGATCCATCCCTGGGCGCCGGCCAGCGTGATCGAGGAGTTGTGGGCCATGAATAGGCCGCCGACGATCGAGAAACTGCTCGTCGCCGTCGTGCCGAACATCGCCTCGCCCGCGACGTCGAGGGTCGCCCTGGGCGTCGTCGTGTTCAAGCCGGTGCGGCCGACGGTCACGAGCACGTGGCTGCTGAGCCGGACGCCGTCGCCCGCGCTGCCGATGGCGATGCCCGACGCCAAGGTCTGGTTCGCGGTGAAGGTCACCGCGCCGAGACTTGTGACGGGGTCGGTGCCGGCGCCCGCGTGCGTGGCGGCGTGCGTGGTGAGGCCCGCCGCCGAGAGGGCCTGCCAAGCGGGCGCGCCGGTGCGGTAGTAGAGGACGTTGCCGGCGGTGTCGAACCAGAGGTCGCCGGGCGCCACGGTGCCGCTCGGCGTCGTGCCGCTCGAGATGTAGCGCTTGCCGGCGTGATAAAGGGAGTTGATCGCGTACGGCCCCGAGGTGAGCTGTTCGCGCGGCGAGAGGACGGTGCCGTTGACCGTGATCTCGAGCCAAGCGTTGGCCGACTCGAAGTTGACGCCCGTCACGTCCAGACTCACGTGGAAGATGCCCGTCGAGACCGTCACGGTCATGTTGCCGCTGTTGTAGACCGCGACCGCGGCGACGTCGGAGGAGGGATAGATCTTGAAAACCATCGTCTTGTTGCCGACGGCGAGACCGCCGCTCTCGCGGAGGAAGCCCTGGTAGCCGATGGTCTGAGGAGCCGCCGCCGTCGCCTCGGCCGCCAGGCCGAAGAGCAGCGCCGCCGTCCAAATCGAAGTTCTCATAAACACCTCACCGGATCACCATCAGGCGACCGGTCTTGTGCGCGGTCCGCGACGCGACCTTCCAGATGTAGACGCCGCTCACGACGGCCTGCCCGCGGTCGTTGCGAACGTCCCAGACGTATTTCGGGATCGCCAGCGACGGAGGGATCTCGATGCGCCGGACGAGTTGTCCGGTCATCGTGTAGATTTCGATCGAACCGTCGGTCGGCAGGTTCGAGAACGTGATGCCGCCCGCTTCCGTGCCGGTCTGGCCGGCGGCCAGGCCCGCGTCAGGTCCGTTCGGGCGGAACGGCACGGGGAACGCGTACACGCCGTCGACGTTCTGATCGGAGGCCGCCGCGAAGGCGTACACGCTGAAGTGCCGGACCGGAACGCTGACGGTGTGCGCCACGGAGTCGACGTTCGCACCCGGCACGCGGATCCACTGCGCCAAGGTCTCATCGAGCGTCCAAACGTTGAGCAGGCTCGCACGGATCGGAGGGTTCGTCCCGTCGATGACGCCGTCGGCGTCCGCGTCGGTATAGCTGAAGCTCACCATCACGGGCGCGGCGAAGTTCGACTCGTAGTAGCCGAGGTCGCTCGCGACCTTGAACTCGAAGACGTTCTGCACCTGCACCAGCGACAGCGGATCGTTGATCGCGAGCCTGTTGTTCGCCCGTAAGACCGCGTTGGGGTCCACGGTCACCGGGTTCGAGGCGGGGTCTTGGCGCGCGATGAGGTCGAAGCCGGTCAGCGGGATCGCCCCGGCGGGCACCGACATCGAGACCAGCCCTCCGGCCAGCGGCACGACCGCCGACGCCGACGAATTAAGCAGAAAGGGCGGAGGATTCATGAAGCCGACCCGCGCCTCGAACGCTCCGCCGACGAGCCGCAGGCCGTCGTTTTGCTGCGAGGCGGTCATGCCCTCCACGAAGCCCTGGCCGTCGAAGTTTCCGCCGGAGAGCTTGTCGCCCGGGCCGACGCCGGACTTCTCCAGCGTGTAAATCCCGCCCGAGCTCATTTGCGCGAGCGCCAGCGCCGCCGCGAGCCTCAGCGAGTGGAGGATCATCGTCCGCCCTCCAGCTCGTGGCGCGCTCGCTCCAGGGCCCGGCGCGCGGACGGATGCTTCGGATCGAGCTTGAGCACCTGCTCCCAAGTCTTGGCGGCCTCCGACACGTGCCCGAAGCCGTACTGCACGAGGCCCTGGGTGTAGAGCGCCTGCACTTCCTTCGCGTCGCCCGAGGCGGGCTCGACCGGAACCGCGGGCGCCGCCGCCGGCGGCGGCTCGACGGGCTTCGGCTTGGCTGCGGCAGCGGGGAGCCTGCGAACGGGCTTCTTCACCGGAACCGGCGGCGCCTCGGGCGGCAGCTTCGCGGCCGCTTCCGCCAGCCTTCGCTCGATCGACTCGCGCGGCAGCAGCGAACCCGTCTCCACCTTTTCCAGGGCGGACTTCCAGTAATAGACCGCGTCCTTCCAGCGCCCGTCGGAGTACGCCGAGAACCCGAGCACCGCGTCCCGGTACTCGGGCGGGCGCTTCTCGAGGATGGACGGATCGCGCTTGAGCGTATTGCTCAGCCGGTCGAGCTGCGGCAGCACCCACGCCTCGTTCGGAAATTGGTCCTTCACTTGGTAGATGAGCTGATAGACCTCGAGGATCTCTCCATGCGCGAGATAGGCGCGCGCCCACGCGCTCCAAAGCGGCCGGCTCTTTTCCACCTCGGCGATGCGAACCTTGAGCTCCGCGTCCTCCTTCTTCCACATCTCGGCCTCGAGGACCTTGTCCGCGGCCTGCTTCGCGCGGATCTTTTTCATCTCCTCCATGAGCTTGGCGCGCTCGTCCTGCACCATCTTCACGTCGAGCTCGGCGAGAGTCTTGGCGGAGAGCTGCAGCAGGTCGCGGGCCTCGGCGTTCGTCGGCTCGGCGATGAGCGCCTCCATCGCGAGCTGCGCCGACTCCTCGTAGTTGCCGTTGAAGTAGGCGGCGCGGCTGTCGCGCACGAGCGCGTCGAGCGTCGGCGCCGCGGACGCGGGCATGGGCACGGGCCTCGCGGGCACGGCGAGCGCCGGGGCCGCCAGCCAGAGGATCAGAGCGCTACTTCTTGAGATGGTCATGAGCTTGCCGCATCAATTCCAGGGCCTGCCGGTTGCCCGGGTCGAGCTTGAGCACTTCGTCGAACTGCAAAGCGGCCTCGTAGTCCTGCCCGTCTTTGAGCAGGCGCTTGCCTTTCTCGAGCATCTCTTGAAGGACGCGCTCTTCGGGCGCGGTAGGCTCGATCGGCCCGCCGAAGCGGAAAGACATGCCGACCCGGTGCATCTGGCCGAGGTCGCCGAAGCCCGCGAAAGCGTAGTCGAGCTCGACGACCTTGAGCTTGAAACCGACGCCCGCGCGAAAGCCCTGGCCCACGTCGGTGCCGGTGCGGAACCCCAGGCGCAGCGCCAGCAAACGGAAGGCGGTGTACTCGAGGCCGAGCGCCCCATACGGGTCGTCGTCGCGCGCGGCGACGACGTCGGCGCTGACGGTCAAAGAGTCGCCCCGGGGATACGAGCGCCAGGCGAACCCGCCGCTGTAGGTCGCCGGCAATGGAGCGTTGTCGCGATCGAAGCGGAGCCCCGGCCCGAGGTTGCGGGCCGTCAGGCCCAAGCGGATCCCCGGGTCCGGGCCGGGTCCGTTCGTGCGCCAGAGATACGCGAGCAAGCCCACGTCGCCCGCGTACGTGGACGCGGACGCGCGATCCAACTGCTCCCGGATAAACTTGAAGTTGGCGCCGGCGTTGAGCCTGGAGCGGCCCTTCGCGTCGTTTAGGATCGTGCGGCCGTACGCCGCGCCGAACGCGAGGTCCGAGGCGCCGACGTCGCGGGTCTTCGTGCCCGTCGCGTCGTAGCCCTGGATCGCGGACATGCCGAGCCGGGTCACGTTGAGGTCCACGACGCTGCCGGCCGCGAGCGGGTAGGCGAAGGACAGGTACTGCTGGTCGATCCCCTGCAGCGCCTTGTTGTACGTCACCGAGAGGGCCGGATACTGCAGGCTCGCCAAACCCGCCGGGTTCCAGTAGGCCGCGTAGGGGTCGTCGACGACCGCGACTTGCGCCTCGCCCATGCCCGTCGCGCGCGCGCCCTGCCCGAACTTGAGGAACTCCGCGCCGGTCGTGCCCGGGGAAGCCGCGCGAGCCGGCAGCGCGGTTCCCAGCAGCAGAACGGCGAGGAGCGGGCGGAGCATTACCTGAGCAGCGCCTCCAGCTTCGCGGCGAGGACCGACATCTTGAAGGGCTTCACCAGATAGTCCACCGCGCCCTCGTCGAGGCCCATGACCCTGTCACCCGTCTTCACGCGGAAGCCGGAGATCATAAGCACGGGCACGCGCTCGAGCGAACGCTCGGCCTTGAGACGCCGGCAGAACTGCGGGCCCTCGCCGTCGGGAAGGTTGAAATCGAGCAGGATGGCGTCGGGCGCGGTGGATTTCGCGCGGTCGATGCCGGCCTCCCCGGTCGCGGCCTCCTCGACGATCCAGCCGTCGGGCTCGAGGTGGCTTTTTACCAGCTTTCGTATGGAAGGATCGTCGTCGATGACCAACAGCTTGCGTCCCATCGTGTCCCCCTATTAAGGAGGATGTAACGGGTAGTTGTTAGGGAAATATTTGGTTTTTATTATGAAATAGCTTCCGGGCGGAAGCAGTAGCCGACGCGCGAAACGGTGTCGATCGCGCCGGACAGGCGGGAGCCGAGCTTCTTTCTCAGCTGGAAGACGTGGTAGTCGACGGACCGCGGGCCCGACGCCGAGTCGTAGCCCCACACGCGCTCGAGGATCTGCCGGCGGCTGAGCACGCGCCCGGCCGACTCGGCGAGGTATTCGAGGATCTCGAACTCCTTCGGCGCGAGGTCGAGCGGCTTCCCGGCGGAATACACGCGGCGTCCGGGCCGGTCGAGATGCAGCGGTCCGAACCGGAGCGAGCCGTCCTTGCCCTGCGCCGCGCGGGCGTGCCGCACGAGCGCGCGCAATCGAGCGACGAGCTCCTCCGCCTCGTAAGGCTGCGCGAGGTAGCTGACCGCGCCGCGCGCGAGCGCTTTCAGCGCCGCCGCCTCGCCTTCGGCCGCGAGCCAGAACACGGGCACCGGCGCGGTCCGCGAATCCTGCTTGAGCGAGTCGAGGAGTTCGCGCGCTCCCTTGAGGCGGTCCGAGACCACGATCGCCTCCGGCTGCCAGCCGATAGCGGCCGCCAGGGCTCCCTCCAGACGCTTCTCGCACCGGAGGACGAATTCGGGCAGGACGAGGAGCTCCTGAAGCCGGGAGAGCGAGGCGGGATGGTCGTCGACGACGAGAACGCGCGCCCTCAAGCCTTTACCCCGCCGCGGGCGGGGCTCTCCGGGCCGTTCGGCCCGGGTGCCGCTATGTAGGGAGCGATCGGCAGCGCGACGGTGAAGCGCGCTCCCTTGCCGAGCTGGCTGTCGACCGCGATCGAGCCGCCGTGCGCCTCGAGGATCATCTTGCAGATGGAGAGGCCGATGCCGACGCCGGCCGGGCCGCGGAGGTTCGGCATCGTCTCGGGCACGCGATAGAAATCCTGGAAGACCTTCTCGAGCTTGTCCGCGGGAATCCCGATGCCGTTGTCCCGCACCTCGAGCATCACGATGCCGTGCGCCCGGTGCGCGGAGACGACCACGCGGCCGCCCGCCTGCGTGAATTTCAGCGCGTTGCCGAGCAGGTTCAGAAGCACCCGACGCACGAACTGCTCGGGGATCTTCACGGCCGGCGGCTCCTCGAGGAAGGTCGCGTCGACGACGACGCCGAGGCGCTTGGCCTGGACTTGCACGAGGTCGACCGCCTTCTGAATCACGGGTCCCAGCTCGCAGCCGCCGCCTTCCGGCATCGGCGCCGAGCCCTTCATCCGCGCGAGATCGAGGATATTGTCGACGAAGTCCGCGACGATCTGCGCGCCTTCCTCCGCCTGCAGAAGATGAGAGCGTTGGTCCGCCGAGATCGCGCCCGCCTTGCCCGACAAAAGCAGCTCGAGGTAGCCTTGGATCGAGGAGAGCGGCACGCGCAAGTCGTGGGTCAGCTGATGGAAGAAACGCTGCTTGAGCTCGTCCATCTCTCCCAGCCTCTCGGCCATGCGGTTGAGGTCGTCCGCCAGGAGTCCGAGCTCGCTTTTCTCGCCGACATCCACCCGATGCTCGAGTTTTCCCTCGGAGTAGCGTCGCGCGCCCTCGGCCAGCCGCCGGATAGGCTCGACGAGCCGCTCGGCGAGCCACGCCGCGCCGATGACGCCTAAGACGAGGCAGCAAAGGGCGACGAGCAGGAAGCGGCGGGCGCTGGAGGCCAGCGGCCCGCGGATGTCGCGACGCATCTCCGCGGCGTCGAATTCGAGACGCAGCAAGCCCGCCGGCTTCCCGCGCACCGAGAGCGCCATCGTCCACGTCACGCCGCCGCCGTCCTCGGCCCGGACGGGGTCGGCCTGCGCGAGCGCCCGCTGCGCCGCGCCGTCGCCGAGCGAGCGGCTCTGCCAATCGCCCTTGCCGTCTAGCGCGTCGGAGTGAAGCCGGTACTGAAGGTCGGGCCCGGCCATCGCGATCGACCGGAGCGCGGGCGTGCGGCGGAACGCCTTGAAGTAGTTGAGCGCGGCGACGTCGTTGTTCTCGACCATCGCCTCCTCGCACGCCTTGGCGAGGGCGCGAACCGCCGCTACCTGCGCGGCCGCCTGCGCGCGCACCAACTGCCGTCGCTCGGCGAAATACTGCAGCGTCCCGGTCGCGGCGAGCACCGCGAGCACGAGAGCGCTGCTGGCCGAAGCGAATCGGGCGCGCAATCTCACACCCGAAGTATACGCGTCCGTCGCCCTCGGCGCCAGCTTGCGTCCTCAGGTCGCTTTCGTGGACGCCGGCGTATAAGAAAAAACCGGCCCGGTCGGCTGACCGGGCCGGTTTCAGTCCTCGTTACGGATAGCGGCGGTACGGGTCTCGGCGATACGGGCCGCGGCGATAGGGATCTTCCCGCCGCCCCGGACCGCGCCGCCACGGCTGATCGTACGGGCTGCGCCCGTAGCCCCAGCCTTCGCGCGAGGGATCGCGCGACCACGGATCGCGGCTGCCGCGCCGCCAATGCCCGGTGTTGTCGCACGGACCGCCGCGATACACGCGGCCGTCGTCGCACCACTGGCCGTCCGAGCCCCAGAACGTCTTCTCGGCTTTTGCGCCCGCCTCTTTCGCGACGGGCACCTCCAGGTCCTTCGTCGCCTCGCGCAGCGACTGCAGCAGCGTCGGCTGCGGCCCCGCGGTCTTCGGCGCGACGCTGTCGAAGCGAATCGCCGTCTCGGCCCGCGCCGCGCCGGCGAAGGCCGCGAGCGCGCCGAGCGCCAGGACCGTCCTGATCGTTCTCTGGTTCATGATTCCTCTCTATGCTCCCGGAAGCGATTGCGGCGGATTCGGGTCCGGCGTCACGTTGTACTGCCGCAAGTACGAGCCGTCCTTGCCGTACAGATTTCCATGGTCGTCG